>DHJK01000173.1:3746-13334 GCA_002404295.1 Legionellales bacterium UBA4722 | reverse complement strand
AATAAAGGTTGTTTTAAAAACTAATATAATATAAAATTAAATACAAAATGGGAGTTAAACCATGCCAGATGATAAATTACAAGTTGTTAAAACGTCTCATCCTACGGGTTATAAAAAAAATAGACATGCTAAAAAAAGGGAGACTAGTGTTGAATATGTTATTCATAGACTTGATAGCTTACAAGAAACTGTTCCGCTTTTGCAAAATTTTATAAAATTAAAAAGAAAGGTTGAAAGTGACTCCAGAGCTCTTAATTACTTAATAAGTACCTTATGCCAAGAGAATAGTGATAATTTTACTCTAAGAAAAATATGGCTGATTTTTAAGGATAAGCTACTACCTACAATTGATTTATCTACCGCGATTTTTTTGGTTCAAGCATCTGGCATAAATGTGACAGAACAAGGTAAGCTGAGTCGATTGTATTACATTAAAGCGGCGCATGCCTACACTTTGAAGGCAAAAAACGGAAATCAGAGATTTTACATCAACTTGGTGCACTCATTACACAGTTGCGGTTGTAAAGATTTAACAGATATTTACACTCAAATTCAAGACCCTACATTTAACATTCCTCCTGAATCCAGAGATAAATTGAAAACCTTATTAGATGCCGCTGTTCAAGAATATCAAACTTTTGGCTTAAGAAATAATGTTGTTTATCCAGATGATCAACACTTGCCGCAAACGCAATCCACGACGAAGAAGCATCAAGTTATAAATCAAGCTGAACAATTATTACAAGAAATGGCTGCCTGCGTTGACAAACAGATAAAAGATCACTGTTCTACATTTTCTGATCTTCATGAAAAAGTAGAAGAGTTCAAGACGCAAACGCCGACTGTGACAGAAAAAAGTGAGCTCTCTCATGAAGAAGCAACTCTATTACTAGCCGGTAAACAGCAGCATTACATCACAGCCATTCAATGCGCCGCAGAAGAAAAAAATTGGATTAATGCAATGGCGATATTTGATCACGCTATTACAGAAATCCCAAACAGTGCATTACTTTATAACGCTATGTTACTAGCTGCGGATAAATGCAATTGCGATCCATTATATGCAAAACATTTATATGTGAAAGCAACAACCGAAAATTTTGCTGATATAAACACATATATCAATGCATTCCTCGTCTTTTCGAAAACATACGATGAATTCCCCTGGGCTTGGTATACCTATAGTGAAATTAAACGCTTAGGTGGGATCAATACGACTATTTGTAGTCTTATGGCAACAATCGCCATCCTTTATAAGGCGGACGTCTATGCAATAGCAGTTTGGAATGATGTGGCGGAAAATAAATTTAATCCTCCTAATGAAATTTATGATAGAGCAAGAGAAATGATGGAGCAAGCTAAGCGTGCCGAACAATTAGGGCCTGCAATTTTGGAGGTTTCAGTTCATGATAACTCAATAACCCCCCAAAATATTATAACAGACAATGCAAAAAGTATTTCTCCGTTATCAGCCAGTGTAGCACAAAGCGAATATTCACTATTTGGAATTCGCAGCTCTCAACCTGTATCGAAACAGGCGCCACAAAGTTCATTTTCATTATATACACCATAAATATAACTCGATCAAACCTGACAGCTCCGCCTCATCAAGAGCGGCTGTCAGGGCGGATTGATATAATGATAACATTTAAGTGGCGGCACTTTCAAAAAGAAATTATTTTATTGGTAGTTCGGTGGTAGGGTCGAACAATGGCGCAGTGATTAGCTTAATTTATCCTGTTTCCATCATCCGCCACGTCAAACGCAGCATGCGATTTTCCCGCACTACGCTTACCTGACAATTTCATAACAAAGCTTATTAGACCTATCGCACTGGTGACATTTTCTGCCTTTGGTAGGTTCGATACATTGGTAAAAATGTTGTTAAGCAGAATCAGTTTGTCCGTGGTTTATTCGGATTGGCAGCTTAGCCTAGTAAACCAGAGTGATAAGAGTTTTTTGACAAAAATGATTTTTTTGCAACAGTGCCGTCACGGGGTAACTTCATTACGCACCATACTTGAATCAGTTGTCATTGTATAGATGGCACTGGTATAGTTTACGATAAATGTAGTTCTTCTGGGTCCGGAAGTACCGATTAATCTTTTAAATCAGCAGCAGAGTCTAAATTAATTTTATGAAAAATGAAATGAATAATAGGTGAAAAAATTAATACTATAATCGCAATAAATACTAAACCACTAAACAAAGCATAACATCCCGCAAATAATTTCCCGCCAAATGAACTTATAGGTGTTAAAGGACCCATACCGGATAATATCATTGAGGCATTTGCAAAAGAATCAATCCAGGACATTCCTTCAAATACATGGTATCCATACATTCCAATAAAAAGTGCAATAGCAATGAAAAATAGACCGTAAATAATATTACGTATTAAGTGAGCCACAAATTTTGACCGGTATAGGTGGTAAGATTTATTCTTTTTTTGCATTTTAATAACTCCCTTTTTATTTAGTTGTGACAAAGCTGCTATAGTTAATCATAAAGCGATAAATTATGCTTCATTTTAAATCCATTGATTTTAATCAACCCAGACTCAGGGTATACTGTTAGAATTCTGCCGTCTTGAGTAATACGGTTGCGTTTTCAAGGATGTCTACATGGACGAGCAACAGACTAAAACGAAGCTTGATGATGTAGATATCAAAAAATATTTGGTTTTATATCGTTGGCAGGGCCTTCTTGTGCTAGGTTTGCTATGCGCCATCTGGCTATTTTGGTGGTATGAGCAACCCTCCGGATCGCATTATGTCACAGCGACTGTAACCAGAGGTAATGTGGTCAGTGCTATTGTTGCAACTGGAACTGTCAATCCGGTCGCAACCGTTCAAGTCGGCACCTATGTTTCCGGCACCATCCAGAATCTTTACTGCGATTTCAATACCAAGGTAAAAGCAGGGCAGTTGTGCGCCAAGATTGATGCTAGACCCTACCAAGTCGTCTATGATCAGGCGACTGCCAATCTGGCCACCGCACAAGCACAATTACAGAAAGATCAGGCTAACTATGTTTATGCCAAAACTAATTACAATCGTGATAGCGGATTATTGAAAAAAGGGATCATTTCACAGGATGCGTTTGATCTTGACAAAAATGCGCTTGACCAAGCAACAGCCTTGAATGCTGTCAACGAAGCGACCATTAAACAGCGACAAGCGACAGTGGCTGCTGCCAAAGTGAATCTGGATTACACAGACATTATCTCACCGGTCGATGGGACAGTGGTATCACGATCAATCGATGTCGGTCAAACAGTCGCTGCCAGTTTTCAAACGCCGACATTATTCTTGATTGCTAAAGACCTGACTCAGATGCAGGTTGATACTAGCGTGAATGAATCCGATGTGGGTGATGCTAAAGTAGGACAGAAAGCAACATTTTCCATTGAAGCCTATCCAGATAAAATTTTTAAAGGGCAAGTCGCACAAGTCAGGCAAGCGCCTATCACTGTGCAAAATGTTGTTACTTACGATGTGGTCATCAGTACTAGCAATCCTGATTTCAAGTTGTTGCCGGGCATGACGGCTAATGCGCGCATTATTACAAATGAACATAATAATGTGCTACTTGTGCCCGTTCAAGCACTGCGATTCTCGATCGCAGGTGCGGAGAGTGCGGCTGGTAAACGCAATACGAGTCCTCTTCAGCAACATGTCTATATTCTTCGTCAAGGGAAAATTAAAATTATTCCTGTCAAGGTTGGATTGAGTGACGGTGTTAACACAGAAATTTCAGGTATAGGTGTTAAAGCCGGTGACGCAGTGATCATCAATGAAATTAAATCTGGCGACACAACGCCTGGCGCGCCCACACGCTCACTACTTCGTTTTTAAGGCAGACTATGAGTGCAACACAAACAGTCATCGATATCCGAAATCTCGTCAAAATCTATCGTTTAGGCGAAGTCGATCTGTATGCATTGAACAATATCAGTTTGACTGTTGAACGAGGCGAGTTCGTGGCAATCATGGGCGCGTCTGGATCCGGCAAATCCACTTTGATGAATATTATAGGTTGTCTTGATCGACCTTCTAGTGGCCTGTATCTGCTTGAGGGGCGTGATGTCGCTACACTCAATGATGAAGAGCTCGCCCATGTTCGCAGTCTGCGTATCGGTTTTGTTTTTCAAAATTTTAATTTGCTAACACGAACCAGCGCCGCTGAGAATGTAACGCTGCCTTTGTTTTATTCTGGCAACATGACGCGTAGCGCTGAGCGTGTAAGCAAAGCATTAGTTGATATTGGTCTGGCAGGACGGGAGAAAAACTATCCCAGCCAACTTTCCGGCGGTCAGCAGCAACGGGTGGCCATTGCACGTGCCCTCATTAATAACCCCGCTATTTTATTGGCCGATGAACCCACTGGAAACCTTGACTCTAAAACAGCCGAAGATATTGTAGCGACGATTCAGTCTTTCAACCGCGAGCAGGGTGTCACAGTCATTATGGTGACGCATGAACCTGATATTGCTGCTTTTGCTAATCGTGTTATCACCATGCGTGATGGAAGCATTATATCCGATGAGCGCCAAACGGCGCGGGTCGCAAAATCCATTCTTCCACAAACTGTCGCTCTTAAAATTAAAACCTCTGACGTTTTGTTTGTGCCACGGCTTGGCAGCGCAGAAATTTTCATTCGCATGGCATTTCCCGCCGCAGGGCGCGCATTAGTTCGCAATAAAATGCGTTCTGCCTTGACAATGTTGGGCATTTTTATTGGCGTTGCTGCATTGATAACAATGGTTGCTGTGGGGCAGGGCGCTAGCGCCTCGGTCAAAGCACAAATCGAAAGTCTGGGCACCAATCTACTCATTATTATGCCGGGTGCAACGACTGCCAGTGGTGTGCGCGGTGGCTCCGGTAGTGCTTCAACGTTGACTGTAGGAGATGCTGAGGCTATTAAGAGGGAGGATTCAGCGGTCGCAGACATTGCCGTGCAAGATCGTCAACTCGCGCAACTTCAGTATGGTAACAAAAACTGGAATACCAGCGTTCAGGGTGTCTCACCCAGTTATTTATCCATACGCAATTGGGCAGTGGTTGTAGGACGGGTGATGACAGACATGGAAAATCAGAATGCAAAACGTGTTGCACTGATAGGGCAGACCGTCGTCAATAATCTTTTTAATGACAATGAAAATCCGATTGGCGCTACCATTTTCGTTAAGAATGTACCTGTAGAAATCATCGGCGTTCTTCAAGCTAAAGGACAATCCGGTTTTGGGCAAGATCAGGATGATGTGCTGTTACTTCCCTTTAATACCGCAGAACAAAAAGTGCTTGGCGTTTCAACACCGACTCAAGCGCAATCCAATCCTTATATTCCACCACCTCCACCTAACCCCTTTGGTCTTAAGCCAAAATTGATCGGTTATGTAAATACCATTGTTGTTCAAGCCATCAGTACTGATAGCGTGTCATTAGCCGTTGATCAAATTACCGAGACGCTGAGTCGTCGCCATCATATTCAAGCGGGGCAACCGAATGATTTTGCTGTTCGCAATATAAGTGACATCACTGCAGCGGCTGCCAGCAGTAGTAAGATCATGTCTATCCTGTTGGCGACAGTCGCTTCTATTTCGCTTTTAGTGGGTGGGATTGGGATCATGAATATTATGTTGGTTTCCGTGACTGAACGCACACGAGAAATCGGTATTCGTATGGCGATTGGAGCGCAGCGTATACATGTTTTGCTACAGTTTCTTGTTGAATCCGTTTTACTGAGTGTAATCGGCGGCAGCGTAGGCATTGTTGTAGGCATTGTCATATCCATCGCCATTTCTGTTTTTGCAGGTTGGCCTACGTTGTTATCCACTTCCTCAATGGTCGTTGCATTTTTATTTTCGGCGGCAGTGGGCGTATTTTTTGGTTATTATCCGGCACGACGGGCATCACAACTCAATCCTATTGAAGCGTTACGGTTTGAATGATGCTTACCGTCGTCACTGCGAGCGTGAACGAAGCAACCTAGTCTTTCATCGCTGCTTTTGAGGCTCAATAGTTCTAATCAGCTTTAGAAAAGACTAGGTTGCTTCGTTCGCGCTCGCAATGACGGTGGCAAAGTGAGCTGTTACGAACGGGCTATTTCCACCCGCCGCCCATAGCAAGGAAGAGTTGAGCAGTATCTTGATAACGTTGGCCTTCTGCTTGAACATAGACCTGAAGTGCCAAATGATAACTACGTTCTGCATTCAATAACAATAGTAGATCTGTCTTGCCCACGGAGTAGCTGATTTGCTGTAATGCCAATGATTGTTTAGCAGTATCCAATGCTTCTTGTGAGGCTCTGACCAAGTCAGCGTCATTCTTAAGCGCGGTTAACGTATCAGCCACCTGGCCAAAAGCTGTTAGAACAGTTTGCTGATACGTCGCAGCAGCTGCCTTAAAAGTATCTATCGCTTGCTCTCTTTGCGCAATGAGTGCGCCGCCTTTAAAAATAGGCGCTGTTAACCCGGCCCCTAAGCTCCAAAGAAGATTTGAATGCGCAAATAATGTATTGGCTACGGCAGATTCAAACATGCCTGAACCAGTCAACGTGATGGTCGGATACATTTGCGCAATCGCGATACCAATAGCTGCTGAATCAGCATGAAGCTGTGCTTCTGCGGCAAGAATATCAGGTCGTTGATGAACCAGTGCAGAGGGCACGCTGACAGGAAGATCGCTGGGCAATTTAAGCTTCGCTAGATCAAACTTCGGCGGCGACCACTCGCCAGGAGATTTACCAACCAGCACACTGATCGCATGTTCTGCTACATTGATCTGTTGCAGTATGGGCGGCTCCTGCGTTAAATCATTGGCGAGCTGACTTTCAGCGGTGAGCATATCTATCCTGGCAGCCTTGCCAGCAATTACTTTTTCTTTTACCAGTCTGAGGTTTTTACTGTCGCTATCCACAATACTTTTGACCGCCGCAAGCTGCGCCCGTTGTGTCGCCACAATAATGCTTTGAGTCACCACATTACCGGTAATGGTAAGATACGACGCGCCTAGTTGGTACAGCTCATTTTCAGCCAGCGCTGTCTGTTGCTCAATGGTGCGGCGCGTTGCGCCGAACACATCGGGTACATAACTCACTGTTGGCCCTATAGTGTAAAGATTAGTAACGGAGCTGGAGTTGGAAAAAGAAGAAGATGAGGAAGAAATTGAATTATTCCGTTGGAAGCCAGCGCTCACGGCAACTTGCGGATATAATGCACCCGCGGCTATCTTGATGGCTTGTTGCGCAGCCGCCAAAGTGGCTTCTGCTGCAGCCAGTGTTGGGTTGTTTTCCAGCGATAACATCACCACATCATTTATTTGGCGCGAATGGAGCAACTCCCACCATTCATTAGACACTGTTTTCCCGACTATCAAGTGTTGCTTAGGTTCACCATGTCCTGCGGTTAATGCATTGGTCATTTTTGTCATAGTGTATTTTTTTACTGTAGGCGGTGAAGGTGGAATGAAATCAGGACCTACAGCACAGCCACTTAACGTAGCTGCAAGCATAAGAAAAAACAGTAAGAACTTATTTAAACACATGAGTAACATCCTAATTCATTAAGTTAACCTGAGTTAACATTACCCTTCACAAACCACAGTAAAGGAATCTGCATGAGAGTCCCAAATGCACTCGTTGCAAACAGAGATCCTTTAATGAGATGAGGAGCTGACGATAGAGTATAATGTTTTAAGCTCATTATTTTATATCCTTTTGATGAGCCGCTTTCCATAAGGTGTGAAATGACATACATATAATTGTAACGTAATAGGGGTTGGAGGAACATCCCTGTAGAGAGATAGCAGTGGCTAATGAAGTTAAATCGACAGGTAGAGTAGTAGAATAGTTTTCACTTCTAAAAGAAGAACCTTCAATATAGATTCGCTTTAGACCGCGATTTTTTGATTGTAATAAGTACTCACCGAGCTCATTGAGCAGCTCAGGTTCATTACGCCATTTAGTGTTAAAAAGGTCACGGGGATTACGAACAGGAAGGCCAATTTAACTATATGAGATTGACATTGTAGGGATGTAAAAATAACGTGTCAAGTTTTTAGCCAATGTGTGTTATTTAAAACAAGATATTATCATATTCATAGAGTAATCGTCAGCATCAAAGAAATGATAAATTAATTGAAGGGTAATATACTGCTGACTGCATGGATTAACATAACTGCTTCTGCATTTTTGAGCAAGAACAGCCAACTCAAATTGTTATGGAAAAACCTGTAAAATTGATAATTATGATGAAATCAGTTCAATGGATTGGTTATTTTAGGCAGTCTGGAGGGCGTTCTCATAGCCACCCCAACACCGCCTTAAAAATGTTCTAACCTATTTTAACGCTTAAACGCCGTTCTTATTTTTTCCGTTAAACTAGGTTTAGCAGTCTCAGATGGCATGACACACTGCATCGCTTTAGTGATATTATTTCTGCCTGTCACAATGATTCCCAATGTGCCAGTAGATTGCATCTTACTACGCAACGTTATTAATTCGTTATGTATTTTATCAGAGCTCATGCTCGGATCATCTTTTGCCGGATGACGAGTAAGCGATGTCTGCAATTTTGCCATGAGGATGCCAATTTCTTTCACTCGATCCATTGCAGTATCTGTTGATTTAGTTTGTTTAAATTGATTTCCATTTTTGTCTTCCGTTAACTTTGTCAGTAGGGTAATGTCATTTCCTTTTTGCTCGGAGTCAAAACTAACAAGATGATACTTATCCATTAATCTAGACTGCTCTAGTTTTAATAACTCAAGTACATTCAATCTAGGATCATCTGCAGCAGATTGTGGATTGTTTGCGGGCGGTACATCAGATTGTGCTTTAGATGTCTTAGATTCGGCTGCTCTATCTGCTTTTGCTTGATTCTTCCATCGTTTTTTCATTTTTTCAACAAAGCCATTGTGTTTATCAAAATCCGCAGTATATGCATTACCGGATGGTGGTACCGATTGCACAGGAGTATTAGGGTCGTATTTCTCTGTTACTAATTGGAAATACATATCTCTCGCAGCCGTCAGAATTTGTGATACAGCAGTAGCAGACTCATTAGAGATACCACTCTGAGAAATTTTATCTGGATGGAAATTCATAGATAACTTGCGGTATGCTTGTCTTATCACTGCCTCATCTATTGGGAACGTAGGTTCAATGTTAAGAATAGTGCACACTGCTGCAAATTTAGCGTCATTAGAAGCTTTAAATTCATTCGCATACAATGTTCTAGATCTAACCGTGCTTATTTCATCGTTATCTTTAGCTTCATAAGATAAAATAGCATTCCATTCATTGCACTTTTTTCCGTTATAGACATACAAGTCTCCTTCGCCCTTATTTTCGGGAGCGCTTGGCTTCTGAATAGTAGGCTTCTTAGTCTCGAATGCTTCTGCGCCCAGCTCAGGCGCCATACCCAGTCCTCGTGAATTTTGCGTCATCGCTAACCTCTCTCTTTTTATAGCCCATATTTCACAGTATAGTGTATAAATGTATAAAAAGTGATAAAGATGCCAGCTACTCCCGCTAACCTTATGAATTCATAAAATAATCAATTTTAGATAAAATAATTTCATCTTT
>DHJK01000173.1:678-3534 GCA_002404295.1 Legionellales bacterium UBA4722 | reverse complement strand
AAATAATTTCATCTTTAAAAATCAGGATCGATAAGCTACCTTCTAACAAAATTAGATTTTTTGAAACACCCCTATTTTCTCACTTGACCATTCATTTCCATTATCCGCATTGCATTGAAATATTGTTTAAGAGGGTGGCTATGAGCACGCCCTCCAAACAGCCTAAAATGGACAACCAATTTTCATAAATATTCAATTTTCTTCGATAAATTCAGGTTTAATGCGCTTTTTCTTCGCTATATCCTTAATGAAAAACGGGCCAAATATGGTGACAACATCAATGTATCAATACCTAATCGAACAAAGCGCAGCTTATTAATCCCATTTTGCATGAATCATTCCCTTTAAGGCTTGCAAAAGAGTGAGTCTGTTTCGCTTTAAACCCAAAGAATATATTGTACGTTATTCTTAATTAGAGATTAACTCAACAGATGATTTCTTTAGGGCCAGGAGAAAAGGCAATAAAATAAGTTAAATAGTATTTATTGGTATATTATTGTTCTTCTTCTCGGCCCCCTGGCATTTCCTTAGTTACTGAGATTTGTATAGAAAATTTCTTATTTTTGTTACACTAAAAAATCGATAAAAATCATTCTAGGAAGAATATCAATGAGCCATCTACCCGTTTTAATAGTTGGTGCAGGACCCACAGGATTGACGATGGCATGTGAGCTAGAACGTCAGGATATCTCATTTCGAATTATTGATAAAAAGTCAGAGCTTACTCAAGGTTCCAATGCTACCTGGATTCAAACTCGCACTTTAGAAATATTTGATGCCATAGGAATAATTGATCGATTTCTAAAGATTGGGCATAAGTGTGAAGCAATAAATTTTTACGTGAAAGGAAAAGCATTAGCAAAAATATCACTTAAAAAAATGGATTCAGCATTTCCTTTTATTTTAATGTTACCTCAACATGAAACAGAGCGTTTACTAAATAGTAAATTAGAAGAATCAAAAGTTGCCGTAGAACGATCTGTGGAATTAATTAATATACAACAAACAAGTAATGGAGTAATTTCCACCGTTCGATTTGCTGATGGTCGTACAGAAAATATTACAAGTGATTGGGTTATTGCTTGCGATGGTGCAAATAGCACGGTAAGAGAAAAATGCCAAATTTCATTCCCGGGTGAAGATTTGCCAGAACAGTTCATGGTTGCTGATGCAAAAATGAGTTCATTTTTACCTGCTGATGAAATTCATGTATTTTTTGATAAAGGCACCATACTTCCAGATAAAGGAACTGTATTTTCTGCATTTCCTTACGGAATCAGTCAATATCGCCTGAGTGCCAATTTGTATCAGGAAGTTCCCAGGCAATCCTTTAGTGAAAAAGAAGTAAAAGAAGCAGTTGCAGAGCGTACTTATGGCAACTATATCGTCGAATCTGTTTCATGGATTTCGCCTTTTTGGATACATGATAAATTAGCAGAACAAATGCGTAAGGGTTCAATTTTTTTGGCAGGTGATGCAGCGCATGTTCACTCACCAGCAGGCGGTCAAGGTATGAATACAGGGATACAAGATGCTTTTAATCTTGCATGGAAGATTGCATTAGTTATAAAAGAAAAAGCGCATCCATCATTATTATATAGTTACCAAGAAGAACGTTACCCCATTGTAAAAGATGTTGTGACTCAAGCAGATGAACTGACAAATATGATGTTATTTGATAAGTCATTTATTAGTCAATTGCAAAATTTTAGTCATGATATTTCAAATGATCCTTATTTATCCCAAAAGACTAGTGAACAACTTACACAAATCAATGTTCATTATAAAAAAAGTCCGATCATTCATTATAAAGAAAAGCCAGCTTCGACATCCCCCCAGCAAGGTGAGCGTGCGCCTGATGTTAAAATTAATGATTCAAAAACACTTTATAGTTATTTGCGTAACTCGAATCATCATATTTTAGTTTTTATAGAAGACAAGATAACAAAAGAGGATATNNAAAAATTTAGTAAAAGAAAAATGTCGAGACTGCGTGAATATTCATATTGTTGCAAAAGAAAACTCTACTGAAATGGACAATATTATTGTTGATGAAAAAGGGTTTCTTTTTCAGAAATATAAAATAAAACAACAAACTATTTATATTGTGAGACCCGATTTTTATATTGCATATTACTCTAGTGGAATTGATCTTCCATCGATTGATGTCTTTTTAAAACAGTATTTATTAACATAATCTTACTTAACATATTCTTGGAGATCACCATGAAAAAAATGATGAAAGCGGCAGTTGCCCATAGTTTTAATACTCCTCTTGTTATTGAAGAAGTCGCTGTTCCTGAGATAAGTTCCAAACAAATTTTAGTAAAAATTGCAGCCTCTGGTGTTTGTCATACTGATTTGCATGCAATCAGTGGAGACTGGCCTGTTAAACCGACATTACCATTGATTCCTGGTCATGAAGGAGTAGGCATCATCGCTGCAGTAGGTGCGGATGTTAAATCAGTAAAAGAAGGTGATCGAGTAGGAATACCCTGGCTTTATACCGCTTGTGGACTCTGTGATTCTTGCTTAACAGGTTGGGAAACACTTTGCTTATCACAAAAAAATACGGGCTATTCAGTGAATGGTTGTTATGCAGAATATGTGGCGGCGGATCCTAATTATGTTGGCCATCTACCTGATAAATTAGATTTTCCAGCTGCGGCCTCCATATTATGCGCAGGAGTCACCGTTTATAAAGGCATTAAAGAAACAGATACCAAGCCTGGGGATTGGTTAGTAGTTTCAGGTATTGGCGGGTTAGGACATATGGCTGTGCAATATGCCAAGGCGATGGGGCTGAACGTGATAGCAGTGGATATACATGAACCTCAACTTAAATTAGCCAAACAA
>DHJK01000173.1:0-495 GCA_002404295.1 Legionellales bacterium UBA4722 | reverse complement strand
AGAAGATCCAGTTGCTAGAATTCAAAAAGAAATTAAAGGCGCTCATGGCGTATTAGTGACTGCGGTTTCACCCATGGCTTTTACCCAAGCCGTTAATATGTTACGTCGACATGGTACCCTAGCTTTAGTTGGCTTGCCGCCAGGTACATTTGAGCTATCTATATTTGATATGGTGCTTAATCGTAAAACAGTAAGAGGCTCGATTGTAGGAACGCGCAAAGATTTAGAAGAATGTCTTGATTTTGCAGCACAAGGGAAAGTTGCGGTACATTACACACTTGATCGTTTAGAAAATATCAATTCTATTTTTGATAAAATGAAAAAAGGACAAATTGAAGGGCGTGTTGTTATGCAAATAGGTCAATAAGTTTTCTGAATAAATCCTAAATTTATTGTTCACTAATACTATAATGTGAACTATAAATCAAAACTATTTTCTATTGTTCACACTTTAATTGCGTCATAAAGTGAACGGCTAATTCTAACCTAAGTGCG
>DHJK01000093.1:15228-15706 GCA_002404295.1 Legionellales bacterium UBA4722 | reverse complement strand
GCAATTAAATCGAGTTGATAAACCAATAGGTGTAAACAAGAGGGGCTCTCTATTACAAATAAAAAATAAGATAGCATTCGATGCTAATATCGAAGATTTAATAAATGAAGCGAGAGACGCTGCTAAAGAACACACTGACACAAGATTCTTTAAATGTACTTTTTTTAGAAATCCACAAAGCAATTCTGCTTTCAGAGAAATATTTGATGATAACAATCAACTGAAACCGATGAAAAGCCAAAGTTCGACCCAGAAGCAAAGGATTACTAATTTTTTAACTCTAAGACGCCCTTAGCAAATGCCTTAACTATTTGTACAAACTGTAAATTTTGGATAGTTGCTACAGCCGACAATTCGGTGAAGCTGTCATCCTGAACCCTTCGTTTTAATAGCTGTCCTGAGCCCTTTTTTTAGGGCGAAGGATCATCTGCAAATGTCATGGCTCTTTATCTGTACTAAGCAAAAACAGGAGAAACTC
>DHJK01000093.1:11593-15156 GCA_002404295.1 Legionellales bacterium UBA4722 | reverse complement strand
AAACTCAGCCGATCCTTCGCCCTGAAAAGAAGGGCTCAGGATGACAGCTTCACTGAATTTTCAACAGCCCCTCATGTTTTCATGCTCTTTGTATGCGCTGAGCAGTCATAATTTGAACAACCCTAAGACTTTTAAAATTCACTCCACAATTTGAGCGCTGGCCTTTATGATAGGCAGCATTCATCTAATGGAGTTTATACATCATGGTTAAAAATCCTAAACTGCCTAGTTTAGAAATTTCACTTGCAGAAATTAATACGTTGATTGAAAAAATGGAGAAAGGGGATTTAAGTCTGGAAGACTCTTTAACGCAATTTGAGCGTGGGATTACGCTTATTAAGCATGCGCAGAAAATTCTGCAGACGGCGGAGCAGAAGGTACAGATTTTGATGAAAGGGAATGGGGAGGAGAAATTGGCGCCTTATGAGAATAATGACGAATGAATTCATCTTTGACCGATCTTGTTGAAACTTGTCAGGCTCGTATTACGGGGTTGTTTGATTTTTATTTGCAGAAGAAAATTAGCCAGGCACCTGCGTTGCAACATGCGATGTATTACTCTGTGTCTAATGGGGGTAAGTATTTGCGTCCTTTGTTGGTTTATGCGACGGGGGCTATTTTTGATGCGCCGTTGGAAAATTTAGATATTCCGGCTGTAGCTGTGGAGTTGATTCATAGTTACTCGCTGATTCATGATGATTTGCCTGCGATGGATAATGCGGATTTACGACGTGGGAAGCCGGCTTGTCATAAAGCATTTTCGGAGGCAATGGCTATTTTGGCGGGGGATGCGTTGCAGCCTTTGGCTTATGAAATTATTGCAAGGCATCCTGCGCCATTGAATATCGAGCAGCGGTTAGAAATGATTTATCAACTGTCTCATGCCAGTGGATTAGAGGGCATGGCGGCGGGGCAGGCGCTTGATATTATCGGGGTTGATTCATTGCAGGCGTTAGAACATATGTATGCGTTGAAGACAGGCGCATTGTTTGAGACTAGTGTTAAATTGGGTATGATTGCCGCCAATGTTAAAGAGCACTCGGCTTTAGATGAGTTTACAAATTATATTGGGCTTGCTTTTCAAATTCAGGATGATCTTTTAGATTTTAGCAGTGACCCTGCTGTCACTGGCAAACCCATAGGATTGGATGCCGCTAATAAAAAAATAACCTATCCTTCGATTATGGGCATTGAAAAGTCACAAGAAAAAATTCAGGCTTTATTGACTCAAGGATTTAAAGCACTTATGCTGCTAGGTGAAAAAGCAGTTCTTTTACGATCATTAACGCAATGTATTTTAATGCGGGAAAAGTAGCATTAAAAATTCATGTTGAGGTAGATGGAATATATTTAAAAGGAAAACGCATGAAATTTAATAAGAAAAATTTTAACCTTTTCATACTGGCATTGATGGTTTATGGCTTTCTAAGCTCTAGCGCAATAGCTAGCATCGATACAAGAGAGGAAAAAATAACCATCGCTGATCAGTCTAACCAAACAATAGTAGCGCAGGTTCTTCCAAATGAATTCTCTCTTGCGCCGAGTGCAAAAACAGAATGTATTAGAGCATTTTCCATGCAAACCGCTCACATCTGGTCTTTGCATTATTCAAGAACAACGGATTCTCCTATCATCATTACTAAAACGGATAAAACACCCATTTGTATAGTGAAAACGTTGGTCTCTTCTGATGATATACAGCTAGACGTTGATCATCCTGAAAAGTGCATGGTTACTCTAGCCGGTGAGGATCAACAGACTGTAAAGATGTACATTGTCGTGGTCTAACTAAGAGCTGTTGACATGTATGGACTCTGCCCCTACATTGCTACATTTAATAAAGTTAATTTTTACGAGGAAAAACAGATGCATTTAATAAAAAAAATTTCAGCCTCTTCAATAATTGCAACAATATCAATCAGTTGTTTCTTTCTAAGCTCTACTGCGGTGGCTTCAAGCGAAAGCATTGCAGTCACAAATCGATCCACTCAAATAATATCAGTACAGTCCGGTTCAAAAGCTTTCAATGTAGAACCCTCAACAAAAATAACTGAACGCTTTATCAAACAACTTCATGTCCAAACCAAAAGCTGGCACTCCTTTTCCCCTACAGAAATCGAAGGTTCAACTATAACGATTAGCTCCACGAACAACATACCTATTTGCACAGTCATAACGCATTTCTCCATCGCTCATCAGATACAGACAGAGAGTGACAATCCCGAAAAATGCTCCGCTATCGTAGACTATGAACGCTATCCCGCTGAAATAATGACAGACATTGTTGTGAGCTAGATGACCCGAGAACCCATGGGTATTCAACGCGCTTTTATCGTGAACGAGCCCAATTGCGAGCTCGTGCCCGTCTTTTCCATGATCATAATGCAGAGAAGACGGGCACGGGCTCGCAATCGGGCGCGTTTACGATTTGTACAGTGACAATTGCTGAGTAGTTACACCCATGGTCATGACAGGTTTATAATGCGATCAGCTCATAAATTCGTTAAACTGATCGCCTCTATTTTTGAGACAAGCTAATGTACTGCCCTTTTTGCAACGCTATTGACACTAAAGTGACCGATTCTCGCTTGATACGTGAAACTAATCAGGTACGGCGTCGGCGTGAGTGCTTGTTGTGCAAAGAACGGTTTACTACATATGAACTGGCGGAGCTGGCTTTGCCTTCAGTGATTAAGCGAGATAATCAGCGGGATGCTTTTAATCAGGAAAAATTGCGGGCGGGGATTTTGCGAGCGCTTGAAAAACGTCCGGTTGGGTTGGAGCAGATTGAAACGGCGATTAGTCACATTATCAATAAGGCACGTGCGTCTGGTGAACGTGAAATTAGTTCTAAGCAAATTGGTGAGTGGGTCATGGAAGAATTGCGTAGCCTGGATCAGGTGGCTTTTGTACGTTTTGCGTCCGTGTACCGTAGCTTCGAAGATATTAATGAGTTTCGCGAAGAAATAAGCCGATTAGAATATGATAACACGAGGAAATAATAATATGAGTCCCGTTGCACGCCGTCTTGCACGACAATATGCGTTACAAGCGTTATACCAGTGGCAATTGTCACAGGCTTCGCCTTCTGATATTGAAACTCAATTTTTAGCAACGCAAATTAATAAAAGAACGGATTTGGACTATTTTAAGGAACTGATTCATACGATTCCGGAGCTGCATGAGGAATTGGATAGTTATATGGTGCCGTATTTAAGTCGGCCACTTGATGAAATTGATCCTATTGAGTTAGCGATTTTGCGGTTGAGTACTTATGAACTTGCTAAGCGATTGGATATTCCGTATCGGGTTTCTATTAATGAAGCGCTTGAGTTGACGAAGAAATATGGTTCTATTGAGGGGTTTAAATTTGTGAATGGGGTGTTGGATCATATTGCGCGGCAATTACGGGTGCATGAGATGGCGGGGAAGAAATAGTGATTGTCATTGCATCCATCGTGCCCATACCTCAATCCTCGTCATTGCGAGCGTGAGCGAAGCAACCTAGTCTTTCAACGCTGCTTTTGAATCTCAATGGTACTAATCAGCTTTGAAAAGACTAG
>DHJK01000093.1:9434-11507 GCA_002404295.1 Legionellales bacterium UBA4722 | reverse complement strand
GCAATGACGAGGATTGAGACACGACTACATTCACGATATAAGCGCACTGAACAGAGTTAACTATGTAACCTAAGTAGTTTATATAAGAATTATTGAAAGGATTTTTTATGCGTGACTATACCGCTCAACCTGTTCCTCGTTCTATGTGGAAAAAACCATCTCACTTTATTGCGTTTGGTTTTGGCAGCGGTGCGGTGCCTTTTGCGCCAGGAACGTTTGGCACGTTGATGGCGATTCCGTTTTATCTTGCTATGCAATCGCTTTCAAATGGCGTGTATTTATTTTTGATTGTGCTGATTACGATTGCGAGTATGTGGCTTTGCGATAAGGTCACAAAAGAAATTAAAGTGCATGATCACTCGGGGATGTGTCTGGATGAGATTGTGGGTTATCTGGTGGCAATGTATGCTGCGCCGCATGGGTTGATCTGGATTGTTTTAGGGTTTGCTTTGTTTCGTTTATTTGATATTTGGAAGCCGTGGCCAATTGGGTATATAGATGAACATGTTGGTGGTGGAATAGGGATTATTTTAGATGATGTGCTTGCAGGGGTGTATAGTTTAATCCTATTGCGGATTTTTGCTTTGGTTTAATTTCAACAGAAATACCTCCCAGACTTGACTAAAAAAAGATCTTACTATAGGATTCAGGATCTATAACATACTTCGAGAAATAGAATAATGATGAAAAAAATCCGTATATTATGTCTCGCAGCAGCTTCTTTATTGAGCCTCCAGTCTGCGTTAGCCGAAAATGATCCTACCATTCGTACTCCTCAAATTATTTGCGGTGAGGTAGACCCGAATTTTTCATACGCAAACACTAATCTTAGCATAGCACTCAGGACTGCCGCAGAGACGCATCCAGATAACACTTTTTTTACTTCAACTTACCTAATCATTCCAGTAACAACAGAAATAAAAGATGCTGCCACATCTCAATCTGTTATAACCCGCGATTTTATGGGTTGCGCAGCACAGAACTATCTATCAGAATCTGAAATGATATCCAACAATAAATTTCAAAACGAAGTATCACAGCAAATTTGTGGCGATAAATTTCCACTGCCGAAAGCTGCAATTAATTTATTGAATTTCGCTCTTCAAAATAATGCTACGCCAAATAAGCATATGGTTATTTCAAGTTTTAACATCGAGAGAGTTAAAGAAAATAGTGATAATGATTCACCTAATAATGTTGTTACTCAGAATTTTCAGGCTTGTGCGTCAGTTATTATTAGTAATAACTGATCCAAACGCGTCTACTGAAGAATTTAACCACAAATGGTCTGCTACAGGAAGTGACGACTTTAGCTTTTATTCTCATTTGCCTTGGCACGACGGGCTATCAAATCCCGGTACCACGCTTCTAGTTCTTCTTGATCTTTAAAGATAATACGTTCTAAGCACGGAGGGCCTGCGTAGTTATCTAGTTTTCCATCATAGAGTTTGCCATCTAAATGATCTGTTTCATGTTGAAATACGCGAGCTTCCCATTTTTCCATGACACGCTCTACTTTCTCGCCGGTTGGAGTGTAGTAAGTTGCTGTGATGGCTTCATAGCGGCTGATCAAGCCCATGGTGAGTGGAATAGAAAAACAGCCTTCGTAATTGGATACTATTTTGTATTCTGTTTCGTTAGGGCGTAGGTAGGGTATATAGGAAGGATTGATGATTATTTCGGAATCTTCTACTTCTGGGGTAAATATAAATACTCTTCTTTTTATGCCCCATTGATTGGCGGCCATGCCCGCGGCTGGGTCTTTTAGCTGCTCGGGCAGAATGGAATAGCACATATCATTGATGACTGTTTCAAGGGCAGGATCCTTGAAGTCTTGTTCTTCTGGCATCACTGTACGCAAAATGGGGTCTATTTTTGGAACTAATGTTAAGGCTTTTGGCATGGTTTTATCGCTCATCAATGTTTTACAAGATACGGGATTCGCTTTCACACTGGGAATTATTATTATAATTAATTAGTAATAAAATAGGATATAAAAAATATTTGCATCTATTCAGCGCGCTATTATCGTGAACATGTGCATGGCCGCCTTCGTCATTGCGAGCGTGAGCG
>DHJK01000093.1:0-9282 GCA_002404295.1 Legionellales bacterium UBA4722 | reverse complement strand
TAGTCTTTCAAAGCTGATTAGTATTGAGGCTCGAAAGCAGCGTTGAAAGACTAGGTTGCTTCGCTCACGCTCGCAATGACGGTTCACGATGGGCGTCATATCAAACCCTCTCAAACGGTCTAATAAGCTCAACCACAGGAAAATGAGATTTCACTAACTCTACATCAGAAGATAAAAACAAAAGTTTTAAATTAGGGCCTGCATCTTGGGTAAAATAGATAGCAGCGCCCTGCTCTCTTAACTCCCAGATTTTATGCATGACTGAAACGGTTTCGGGTAAAAAATAACTGATGGGTGGCCATGCAGAGAACATGATGGCGTGCATGGTGAGGGCATTTGATTCGGCTGTTTTGCCTAATAACGAAAAATCTTTTTCATGAATGGCTTGTTTAGTTTTGATTAAGTCTTGATTGACTTTATCTGGCCATAATGAATAAAGCGTACTGGTGTCGATCGTGCGTTGCATGGCTTCGCGGGAGCTGATTTTTTTTTCGGTTTTATTTATGAGTAATAGTCCTACGCATAATTCAGGCCATGTTTCGGAAAGTAATTTGCCGTGACTATCCATGCCATTTGTATCTATGCCTTTTTCCCATTCTACGAAGCCAGACCAGATGGAGCGGGATGCACTACCGCTGCCTAGGCGGGCTAGAATGGATAAATATTCTGGGGTGAGTTGCCAGTTGAATAATTTATTTAAGGCGAGGACTAAGGAGGCAAAACCGCAGGCGGATGAGGCAAGGCCTGCGGCTAAGGGGATATTGACTTGAATGTCGATTTTAAAATGTAATGCATGCGGGGTGCGGAATAGATCAAGGAAAGCGACTAGGCGTTTGCTAAAATTTGAGGATATTGCGATTGGTTCGTTATTTAAGGTTACGATGTCTTGAGATTGGTTTGTGATGCTTAAAGTGGTCGTAGCGCCCTTGTCTCCCAGTGAAATAGACAAGCTCGATGTGATGGGCAAGTTTAACTCGGAATTGCGTTTTCCCCAGTATTTACAGAGTGCAATATTTGTGGGGGCGAATGTGGTAGCAGATGTATTTTGCGCTACGCTTTGCGCGCGATCGCCTAAAATTAGAGAAACTACTTCAGATTTATTCACATGGGCCTCTTTTTTTAATGGCATGAATTTCAACTAGCAAATTTCACTGCTCCAATTGTAACCTCACTTCGCCGTCATCATTGCAGAGGTCTCAACCCCTGTCATTGCGAGCGTGAGCGAAGCAACCCAGTCTTTCAACGCTGCTTGTGAGCCTAAATGGTACTAATCAGCTCTCAAAAGACTGGGTTGCTTCGCTCACGCTCGCAATGACAAACTCGGAGATACGATTAACACACGGTAACCCCTTCTGGTGCAATCATCATCGGAATTCGTTTTGTTCCTTGCTCGGAGAAACAGGGCACGTAATCCTCGATTAACGTACCTAATGCGATAACACTGTCGCCTAGACCTGAACCTGAAATTTTTGCACCCAAAATCATTGGTTGTAATATTAACTCTTCAATAAGACCTTGTAAAACAGGTGTATTCACCCCCAACGCTTGCATTAAACCTTGTTGTATCGTCATGACTTGCCCTAGCGCTTTATTATCTCCATTCTTTATTGCTGAAATTCCTTGCTGGGCACACGCATCAATGGCACGTAAAATTTGTTTATAGAGTATTGGATATTTCGCAAACCGTGTTTCCACTTGATTGATTGCAATTGCAGTGGGTGTTTTACTGCCTGAATAAATAAGATTGAGAGCAGAAATCCAACACATTTTTTCAGCGACTAACGGTTGCTGACGATAAGCAACAACCCCTCCTAATACGGCAGCCGCCACATCTGCGCCTGACCCCATGCCTTGAACTTGCTGCACAATACGACGTGCACGTTGGATTAACTGCATCGGTGTGTAAGTAATCTGTAGCCACATCGTAATCGCAGATAGGGTCGCAACCGTCACAGCAGCAGATGAAGATAATCCTATTTTTTCAGAAAATTCAGATTGAATAGTCAGAGTACAACCTTGTTTAAGCTGCTTTTGATATTTTTTTAATGCGGCCAGAACAAATTGAAAAGGAGGCACTATCTCAAGTTGCATCAATTGTGTTTGATAAGAACCTAATGATGAAATAATTTCTATTTGATTGTCCGTACGCGGTGTTAATTGCACAGTGACGCGCTGATCTACGGCACAAACGAGTGCCCACCCCCGATGTAAGACAGCGTACTCGCCTAATAACATCGTACTACCCGGCGCAGATACTTTAAAATGACTCATGCACATACACGCCTCGTGTTTCGCATTGAATGGGAATACTAGCCTGCTGATAATGCCAGGCAATTTTTTTCAATGCGGCTTCATCCTCTAACGCGATCAATACAATGCCTGCATGATTGCCGGCCACAGCACCTGCACCGCTTATTTTAGCGGCACCCCCTGCATGCTCAATCTCTGCAATCAGCTGTTGCACTTTTTCGGGCACGACTCCGATCGTATTTAATAGCTTATGATTTTCACGGATCGTATGAATCACATCATTCATGTTATTAGCTTGCAATGCTTGATCCATTGCATTTGTCACATCTGCAAAATCATGACTAATGTGTGTATTTTTAAAATAAGCAGCAGCAGCCCCAACGCATTCACCTGTAGTCGTCTTCGGTTGCCCTGTATTGATCAAATAAAAAGGTAAGGTTGAAGGCGTTCTCGCTTTGACTTGACCTGTCTGATAATACAGACATCCGCCATGAAGAGAACTTTGCAAATCCAAACCGCTTGATTTTCCATGCTGCATCGTTTCAGCTTGATGTGCTAAATTATAAAATAACTCAGGCGTGATTGTCACTTGTAAATAATGTGCTACTGCTGCCAATACACTGATGACGACTGCAGCGGATGAACCCATGCCGCAACCAATTAAAAGATCGGTTTGCATGCTCATTCGAATGCCTGGGAATGAATGAGCGCTTACCGCCTCAAGCAGCAAACTTAAAGCAAACTGCACTAATTCTATCGGTTCTTTTAGGACTTCCCTAATAAGCAAATCCCCTCTTAAAAAAGCCTGATAATTATCTTTGACTCGTTTTTGCAACTGCATCAATGCTGCTGAAGTAACACTACGCTCTGCCAATAACTCTGGAAATAAAAAAGTAATTTCTGATCCTGAATGCGGTAATACGGTAGTGGTGACATAGCGATTCACTGCCATCACTAATGCTGGATTACCATAGACTACTGCATGCTCACCTGAAAGAATTATTTTTCCAGGCGCTGTAGCCTGTATATCGACGATTTTTTTCATGTGCGTTTTTCATAAATCCGACGATGATCACGGATCGCAACCAAACGAAAGGCTGCTGTTTTGTAAGTAGGGATTTCACAAATACTGCCATCTTGCGGATATTTAAAAGAATAAAAATCTTCATATTCGGAATAAGTGAGTGCGGTACGTTCTGCTAATAACTTTTGATGCTGCGCGGTGTTTAACATTTTTTTATAACCTGGCTGAACAATACCACTAAAAAATTCAGCAACACATCCTGAACCATAACTGTAAAAACCAATGCGTTTATCGCTTAAATCATCTGCGGTCAAATCAAACAAGGAAGCTAAGCCTACATACAAAGAAGCTGTATAACTATTTCCAATTTGTCGGCCATATTCTAAAGAGCGACCCACTTGTTGCTCTAATTCAATATCCGATAATTTATCCATACCACAAATTTTACTTAAATGCTGATGGGCTTTTTCAACTAAACGAGGCACCGGCATGTGGTAACAATAATAAGCATGATCTGAAAAATCACGCTTCGATATTTCACGGTATTGGTTCCAGGTTTTTTCCAGCATATTTAAATAAAGCTTGCTGGAGTACTTACCTTCTACGAATGCTGCATCGGCATAATTAGGCCGCCAAAAATCCATGACATTTTCTGTGACTGCGCCGTACTCAGGTTCAAATGCAACCATACGTGGATTCGCGGATAAAATCATAGCCACGGCCCCACACCCTTGCGAAGATTCACCCGTTGTATTTAAACCATAACGTGCAATATCAGATGCAATCAATAATACTTTTTTATCGGGATGCTGGCGTATAAAAGAAAGCGCTAATTGCAATGCAACTGTTGCGCTGTAACACGCTTGCTTTAACTCAACAACACGACAGCGCTCGGACAGCCCAATTAAATCATGTACGTAAATACCAGCGGCTTTTGATTGATCTATACCTGATTCGGTTGCAAATAATAGCAACTCAATAGAATTTAAATCGATATCACGAACGGCCTGTTGTGCCGCAGTTGCAGCCATTGTGACAACATCTTCATCTGGGGAAGGCACCGCCATATGGCGTTGGCCCAACCCGATAAAATATTTATCTGGATTAATGCCACGCACATCCGCCAAACGTGCTAAATCCAACGCATAATGCGACGTGTAAAAAGATAATGTATCGATCCCGACTTTAAGCACTGCATGACCCCTCGTCATTTTTATGACGCTCTAGTTTCACATGACTTTTCATTAACTCACCAGGATTCGTTTGAGCGGCCAACAAAGATAACTCACCGCACAATACAGCACAAGCTGCAATGATTGCCAAACGCCGTGCATTATCACCAAAAGCACGCTCTTCCAAACAACCTAATTGGCGTAAATTTTCTTGTACAAAATCAAATCCTTTGCCATTTCCGACCGTACCCACGATCACATTAGGCAGTGTCACTGTGAAATATAAGCTGTCTCCGCGCAATTCTGCGTACACAATACCTTGAGAACCCTCAATAATATTGGCTGCATCCTGGCCGGTTGCTAAATAAAAGCCCAATAGCATATTGGCAAAATGGGCATTGGCTGTGCGAATACTACCCGCAAGGATATTACCAATCAAATTTTTCTTGATATTAAGCTGCACAATTTTTTCGGGGGTTGTTTTTAACAGTCGTAGGCATAGCTCGCGAGAGATCGTCACCTCGGTCACTACATACTTGCCGCGGCCTAAAATACCATTGACTGCAGAGGCTTTTTTATCGGCGCAATAATTACCTGAGATCGATACATAGTTTAAATTTTTAAAGCGGGCTAAAATCCAGTCTAACAAACGGTCTGCCGCGAGTGTGGCCATGTTATGACCTGCTGCATCACCTGTATGAAATTCAAAACGTAAAAAAATCAAATTGCCGACTAATTGGCTATGCATATCGAGCAATCGGGCATAGCGACTCGTTTGCGCGACGATGGCCTGCATTGCCTCTTTTTGCTGGGAAACTGCGATGAGTGCTTCGTTGGCGTCGATAATATTGTCGGCTTCTAAAAGAATAGAACGTGTCATACGTTCATCAATAATAACAGCTGTTATCCCCCCTGCTTCCGTACAGACTCTTGCACCACGGTGGGTTGAAGGCCACAGCGGTTCTTCAAAGGTCGCAAGAGGTAAAGGAACCATTGCATTGACTTCAGGGCCGATGATTTTCACGGGGCCAACTAAACGCATGGGGATAGTTGCAGTCTGCTCATTTGTTTGCCAACGCATAAGGAATTTATTTCCATTGTGATTCTGTGGTATAAAAGCGTTCCATTTTACTGGAAAAGGCTCTATGGCAGCAACAGAACAAGTCATTTTAGTTGATGAAAATGATAATCCCATCGGCACCGCCGAAAAACTGCATGCGCACCGCGAAGGCTTATGCCACCGGGCTTTCTCGGTTTTTGTGTTTTGTGATGGTCTTTTATTGCTCCAACAGCGGGCGGCGGGGAAATATCATTCGCCTGGGTTATGGACGAATACGTGTTGTTCGCATCCTCGACCGGGCGAAGATATTGTGAGCGCGGGGCAGAGGCGGTTGAAAGAAGAAATGGGATTGAAAGTTGCACTTTCTGTTGTGGGGCGCTTTCATTATATTGCAAATTTTAACAATGGGTTGGTGGAGAATGAGGTTGATTATGTGTTGGTTGGGACTATCTCTGAGCGTATCATTACACCGGATTGCAGAGAGGTCGCTGCGTATCGGTGGATTAGCGTGGATGAGCTGCTTAAAGAATTAGCAGAGAAACCGGAGGAATTTACACCTTGGCTTAAGAGTGCTTTGGAAATTTCTATCATTCCAACTCATTGACTTTTAAAACTTACTTATTCGATCTTTTGTGATACAAAAGCAAAAAAGATAACTACTTATTGACCAGCTGTAGAGCGTGCACCATAATAACCCGCTTTAAAGATACGTCACAATATAAATAAACTACTGGAGAATGATATGAAAAAATTAACGTTAGCATTGCTTTGTTCGTTATTTGCAGGCGGTGTTTTTGCGAGCGAGCTCCCCCTCCCCACCGTCATTAATAATACGGTAAATGATATCACTATCAAATATACATACTCAAACTCACCCAATGAAATCATAACCGCATTTATACCTGGCAAGCTTTCTGAAATTATTAATGGAAATGAAGTGATCTTAAGAAAACCAGGCCCCAACACGCAAGCAACAACAATGATGCCAGGTGCCCCCATTATGTTCAGCATCACCTCTGCTACTTCTGGGAGTGCAACGACTGAAAGTGGGCCAGCACTAACTAAAACATTAATGAGCGGTGCCTGCTCAGGTTTTTATATGAGTACTAAGATCATTATTTCAGACCTTGGCCCAAAAAATACACATCTTATATGCACTACAACCCTATAGGACTCTAAAGCGTCTATAGATGATGGAGCACAGCAAGCTTGTAGCTTACTGTGCTTTTTTGATGGGGATCTACATAGATACAATTAAACTAACTGAACTAATTCAGAATACCTTTTCAACTGCTTATCTGCTGTTAAAAACCGCAAAGGCTCACACAATGCTTGAGCTATCAAAATTCGGTCGAAAGGATCGCGATGATAATCAGCCAATTCAGAAACAGCGGCAGCATGCGCTGCAGTAATGGGCAACTCCAAGAAACCTTCTGTTTCAATAGAATTTACAAGTACATGAATGTCCACATCCAGCTTTCCCAAATTAACTTTGATAGCAGCTTCCCAGATAGATGCGCTACTAATATAGACTTCGTCAGCATTTTTAATTAACGTTCGTGCTTTCAAGGATAAAGCACGATCATCTTTGAGCCACCAAAGAAAGAGATGGGTATCAAGCAATAAATGCATCTTACTTTCCCTCAAATTGATCTAAAATATCTGACGGTAAAGGCGCATCGAAATCTTTTGAAATACGTATCTTGCCTTTTAAGGCGCCTGGTTTTCGCTGAGGTTTATCTAATAAAATAGGAACTAGCTTAGCCAAGGGTTTGCCCGCTTTCGCAATTATAACTTCCTCTCCTTTCATGGCTGCATCAATCAGTTTAGAAAAATGAGTTTTTGCTTGGTGAATATTGATCATTGTCATGACGCTCTCCTTATAGACTAAGCTTAGTCTAGTCTGGATCGCTTGCTCTGTCAAGTAACCATTCAATACTAAGAGTTAGGGCTGCCTAGATAACTGAGCTACCGGGTACTTAAGGCTTTTATTTGTAATTGCTCAATTCGTTTAATTTCATCTTTTTGCAAGCTTGCTTTTTTTGCAAATAGAGGCCATGTATTGATTGCCTCTCTTACCTCACCCATAATTTGTTTCGCTTCGCCGATTTCAAAACGATCTGCTATTTCAAATAGATCTCGCAAGGTAAAATCTTTGTACTTCCCATTAACAGACATTAAATGTTGATGATTCCAGTTTCCTTTAGGATTATAAGCAAAAGTAATATCATATGCAGGCGATAATTGCCAATGACCGCCTTGTGGTAACAGAAAAGAAAAGTTTTTACTATGATCATCACAATTACGCCCCATGATATTAAATACCATTCGACGAAAGACCTCGACTGAAGCGTGATGATCTAGTGACAACTGATTTAATGTTATAAAAAGCTGCTCATAACTCTGTGTAGATTTTTTTTTGAAATCGATATGATTAAGAGCACATAAACTTTGTAAGTGATGTTTTATATTTCTTCCTTGTCGATCAAAACGCTTTGTCATAAAATGAGCGCGATTATTTTCTTCAAGCAATCGGGATTCGCTCATCGAGATGCCTGCCTGAAGTGCCATCAGATAATACGCATATTCGATGCGGCCATAATTTTTCTCTAAACCCAACGCTTTATCTATTCCCACTCCATCAAACTTTAATAGCCAATGTTCAAATCCTTCTTCCGCATCTACCTGTCCCGATTGTATCATCCCGGTTTGAGGATTCCATGCAATCACTGCTTTCGCACGCGCCCCTCCAGCGGATGTACCCACATCAATAATACTTCTTAATGCAGCATCCGTATGATGATCTTCATTAAAAACACCTTTAACAGCTTTTCTTGCTTCTATGACAAGATCATGAAGCTCAAGTGAGGTCGGTTTAGTATTTTTTGGGCCATGGAGAGGTTTAAATTCTAATGCACCCATCGCACGTTTTCCCATATAAGCCAAACGATCTAAAGGAGTAATTTGATCAAGAGAAATACCTTTATCAGCCATGTAACGATTCACAAGCGCATTACCAAAATCATCAGGCAGCGCATCGGCAAGCATGGCAGGTAATCTTTTGTAAGTTTCTTCAGGCAGGTCGGTAAACATATATGTTTTTTCTTGATCGTTGAGCGGCATGTGAAGAGGCGCGATTTCTATGCCACTTTTACCAAACGTTTTATCATAGGCAAATACGTAATAATTAAGGCTGGGATCAAATGCAACAGCACCGACATAGCGCCCCCAAAGAAAAACTTGGACTTGTTCTATTCGTTTATAAGGATACTTTCTTACCATAAGTTACTCTGCTTGCTCTTTGTCTTTGTTTGTTTTTCACTATATGAAGTGGATTAATGCTAGCAGTGGGTGCAATCTGATTGAGCCACTCGATTTTATTAAGTGCTTTCATGACTCGAATGAACGTATTCACTGTAGCGCCCTTTCCTCCCTCCAAATTCCTCAGCGCTGTTTCGCTGATACCGGCTTGAGCGCAAAGAGATCGTCTATCATTATTTTTTTGTAGCCGAAGTGTTTTGATGTTTTCACCGAGCATTTCTGCGAGCTCTTGTGGTGTTAGGAAGGCAGTCATTATTGTCTCCTTTAAAACAGCTAAACTATATTTTCTGTTTTAATTGATTTTAATTAAACAATTATACTTTGTAAGTTAAAAATAGGCAATATGTTACAATTGTTTTATTTGGCATAATTGTATTGATTTATTATTCTAATTGATCTATATAACACATTTATTTTAAACTAACTGAACTAAGTCGGAATAGCTTTTCAACAGC
>DHJK01000179.1:6977-7607 GCA_002404295.1 Legionellales bacterium UBA4722 | reverse complement strand
AGATGTGAACATTTAATAATGCTTGCGCCACCTACTCAAGGTTCCTTTCTAGCTCGTTTATTCATTAAGTGGGTACCGTTTGCTTCTTCATTTATTAAACCGCTTTCCGAGCTTAGCTCTAGCCAAGAAGCATATGTTCATCAGGTGGGTATCCCTGATGGATTAAAAATAGGTGTTATCGCTGGTAAATTCGATGCAAAAACGCCACCGCGCGTGACACATATTAATGGAGAAAAGGATTTTATCGTGGTTAACGCTGCCCATACATTTATTATGAATCACCCTAAAGCAAGGAAAGCTATTTTAAATTTTTTATCTTCTACAACTTTTTTATAAGAGAGCTTGCTTGTTGTTTATCGATCTGTTTTAACCCATTCATAGTATCAATAGATCGTATTCAAAAAATAAATTTCAAAAATATATCGGATGAATCTATCCTGCTATTCAATATTTCACTTTAAGAACCGGATATATTATGAACCTTATAAAATGTGTTGCTGTATTACCTTTAATTTTTACATCTACGAAGGTAGGGGCGCGGTCTTCCTTATTTGATTAATTTTTATCTCAATTTCTTTTGACAATCTTATGACAAATCTTGTAATTAGGTCGGGCTTGCGTAGTTGATGT
>DHJK01000179.1:415-6802 GCA_002404295.1 Legionellales bacterium UBA4722 | reverse complement strand
ACATCAACTACGCAAGCCCGACCCCGTTTTGTTTCTAAGTGAAAGAAGCGATGCATTAGAAGGCGCATCATGTTTTTTCTCCCTGCTGGCTGCAAATAATGTAAGACCTCCAATACAGAGACTTGTAATACCTACAGCAAATCCAACAGGCGTATGTAGTAAAATTAACAGTAAGATACCATTCGCTAGTGCAACTACTGAAATCATTTTTAAGAAAAGTGAAGAGGAACATTGAGGTGATTGAGAAACCGCATTAATCATGTTGTTATTAACAGGCACCTTCTCTTCGTGATCAAGGTAGGCAACAGGTGTCGGAGCTAAATTATCTCTTGAGGGTGGAGTTTCTTCTCTCATTCCCAACGTTTCCAGGTCAAGCGAAGGATATTCGAGAAACGAAGAGTCTTCATCAGGAAATAGAAATAAGTTAGGATGTTCATCTCTGCGAGAAGGAGTTTGCTTCTGTTTAATACTCTCCATGTTAGCTAGAATACGTTCATGTTCTTTGACTAATTTTGAAATTGTAGTTTCAAACTGATGACTAGGATTTTCTGCTAGAGCTGTATTCAGTTTTATAAGATTATTATTTAGATTCCATAAATCTTTCGTTATTTCTGGGTATTCTGTATAAGAGGATGAGGATGCACGTGATTTTGGAATCCATTCATTTCTATCTGATAATACGGAGACTTGATCACAAAACGCATCGTATGATTCTATCGTTGGAGGAAAGTAAGATTTTCCGTACAAGATCTTAAGCTCTGATTCAATTTCAGCATCAAACATCGATTGGTTAGCTTCTTGAAAATCCGCTACGGCTTGAGTCGTTGTTTCTTGATAAGCTAAAATGTCATCTTCAGTGACAGAGCCCTTTGTAATTAATTCTAGGAAGCTAGCACGTGCTGTTGTGTAATCTTCTATGATGGACTTCAAAGTATCTTGTATTGGTTTATTCTCTAGATTCTCTGGGGTTTGGGAATTTAAATCTGATAATTGCAGAGGTTTACGTGTTTTAGGACATTTAGATTGTGTTTCCAGCCAAGTTTCGAGGCATTGTCTCTCAAAGACATGGCCATGTTTTGTTAAGACAAGATCTACAAATAACTCACTTGTGAATATAGTATCTGTTAATGCTTCAGGAACTGCTTCATATATACCTGTTGCTTTTAAAATTAAGTCTGTAGTCGCTTGAATTGGTAAACTTTCCTTTTCTTCTTTTTGTTCATTATTGCGCCCCAACAGATTGTTAAAGAATCGTGTTGTTGTAGAAGAATGACCGGTTTTTTGAGTAACCATATGATTATATTGCCGTATAAAAGTAGGATTTTATTATTTTTTTACACGGAAGCTATAATAGTGATTTTTAACAACATACGCTATTCATTTTAAAATAGAGGCGTGTTAGAGTTGCGTTTTGATCAGAAAAATCAAAATTTACTGTTCATGCTGGTTAAGCTTATGGAAACAAAACTATTTCTAAAGACTAAGAAGAACGCGATTGAAAATAAAATGTTCGCCATAGTGGGAATAGGTATGCTGGCAGCATTAACATCATTACCTATGCTCCTCATCTCTTGGGCTATAATGAGTGCAACACTTTGAAAATCATTTCTTTCTGCTTTAATCTGAATGACGCCTGTAGCCATATTAATGGTTACTTTGTTTTTTGAATTTTTAGGATGTGTAGTGATAGTATAAGTAAGCTCATTTCCACTAATTTCTCTGCCGCGGTATTGTAAAAAATGATTGAATAGCATTAACATCAATTTTTTTATCTTCTAATTCGGTATATTGATCGAGTAACGTAGGAAAGTTTTTTTTCAGTGAGTCATGAGTTAAAGTTTGCAATGTTTGTATTGCGCTCGTGAGTATAGTTAAATCGTGATAGGTTTTTTCATTAACTTCCATTTTATCTAACGCCGAGTTAATGACGCAATCAAAATACGTGATCCAGTTGCAATTTTGTTTCAAAGCATCTTTAGAAGCAGTGTTTTCAAAAATCCCTGCTTTATCGGATAACAGCTGAGTTTTATCGATATTCGTTTTGAACGTTATCAATATATCTGCTAGAAAAATGACATGCTGGTTGTTTTGGGTGGTGTTGCTATTCATCGATTCTATAAGATATTCTTCGAACGCATTACTATTTTCTAAAACAACTTTACGGAGGTCATGAATAATCTGTTCTAAATACTTGGCTGCAGGACTTTTGATATGGCGATGCAAGAGTTTGCGCTCGGGTGAAAATGCAGGAGTTGAATAGATAGAAGTAACTGAGTCAATTGAAGTTAAACGAGCGCCGAGCAGTAGGTTGTAGTTTTGGCGTCGTAAGTTTGTGTCGAGGGTGCGTATCTTTGCAAATAGAATAAATTCATTTTCTTTTTCTTCAGAAAAAAATGATCTACGTTTACTTGTAGTTGCAATTGCAATAGCGGCAGGTGGATCTGTATTTTCTTTATCAGATCGTAATCGTTTAGCCATTTGTTGATGTGAATTCATAATGTTATTTCTTTGATGCACGATAAATGACCCCAACCCCACCTACCAACTGAATAGGATAAGCCAACACAACATCACAAATTTCTTGAAACAATTTTTTGCGAACCACTCTGTCCGATTCTTGAATCCGTATTTTTATTAGCTCATGATCTTCAAGCCCGCGATCAATTTCCATTTTGACATTATCAGTCAATCCATTATTTCCTATAAAAACAATAGGTTTTAATGAGTGAGCTTTGCCTTTAAGTTGTTGGCGTTGTTTTGTGGTCATTGGCATAAAAAAGTCTTCATTAAATTATGAATGGTAAATAAAAAACCTATATTAAGGGGTCTGGGAATTTGGTGGACATGATGTCACAAAATTGGAACCAATTCAATTCCTATATTTTGGAGTGGGGCGGAGTGCTTTTGGCGTTGGTGGCGTAGGTTTAGGTTGTCGATATTCAACGGGTTATAGGCATTTAGTCGGATTGTTGAGAATTGTTGAAGCATGTTGCTCACTTAGTAGAGAGTAGAGCCATAGCTCTTAAGTATTTGGTGCATCAGAATTGATTGCATGAGAGAGGCAACTGTCCGGAATTTCCAGATAGTTCAAAAAGAAGGAGAGAGAGAGGTTTAGTGTGATTTAGCAATGCCGAAAGTCAAATGAGCTTTCGGCAGATTTTAAAATTTTTATGAACACGTTAAACTACAAGATGGCTCATTACAGGAGATATAATGATTCTTCTCTAAATTTTTTCCTTCAAGAGTACAAGTTTGATAGGGAGATATAGGTAAATATCCTTTTACAATAAAGTTACCCATGTAGCAAAGTAGAAATGAAGGGTATACGTTGGTAGGATCAGCATTTTCGACTTGTTGAAATATACCTTCTGCTTTTTCCCAGCCAGTAAATGATGGTAAAGGTCTAGCAATACTAATTTTGTTATCATGCGAATCAAACATACCATCCTCAATTACCCAATTAATCCCTTGAGAATCAACAACCTCTGTATGGGTACCAGAACTAATTATTTTATTAAGGAATTCTTGATCAGGACATTTTGCAATGGGACTAGCAAAAACAGCTGCAATTTGAAACGCAGATAAGATACACACCAAGGCTACGCTTGTAAGTTTTAGAAATTTTTTCATTTTTGACCTCAATTCTATAATGAGCCCATATTATATACACATTATATTATATTGCAAGTAGGCTTAACCGTTTGAAAAAGCAAGGCTTATTCCAATAGGACTAAATAATAAATTACACGCGTAGAGCCAAAGAAGTCCGAATTAGTGAATATTTTATAAAAATTATAGAATGGGAAATCTAATGGCTGGACTCCATGGATTCAACGCAAGCGTACGAATAGCCATTGTTAATGGATTAAATCTGGATAAATTGTGGCAGAAGTTCGAGGAATTCATCTTGAAGCAATGCGGCGGCGGGAATGAGGTTAGTTTAGTAGTGAGTTGAGTAAATTCATTTTTGTTAATGTGAATTTTTTGACATACCCCAAAATATACCCCTGAAAAAACCGTCCTTGAAAATCAATTGAACCCGCGTCCCACTATGTTTGCTGTTCGCTGTTCGCTGTTCGCGATTCGCGAATAGCGAATGGCTGTGCTATACTGTAGTTAACTAAACTATAAAATAGGAATCAATTGTATGCTAAAGCCACAAGATATAGTGATACTTTTGAAAATATTGTCTACCGTTACACTGTCGAATGCTTATTCTGAGGAAGAGCTATCACAAAATGAGCTGGCAGGGCTTTTGTGTATGAGTCCCTCAGAAGTGAATGCAGGCTTTAAACGTTTGGTGTTGTCAGGTTTGTTAGGGCCGGTTCAACGATCGAATAAGCTTGTATATGTACCCATAAAAGCGGCAGTAGAAGAATGTTTAGTATCTGGAGTAAAATACTTCCTACCCGTCCAGCTTGGTGCCTATACCCGTGGGATTGCCACGAGTTATGCCGCGCCTATTTTCGAGAAACATATAGTACTCGGAGACGATCCTATTCCAGTATGGCCATCTGGAGATGGTGATCAGCGTGGCGTTGCCTTGGAACCACTTTATCGCTCTGTTCCCCAGTCACTTGCGAAACATCCAGATCAGCTTTTCTATGAAATGTTAGTTTTAGTTGATGCTATACGCATAGGTAGAGTACGAGAGCGAAATATTGCGATTAAATTATTGAAGGAAATAATTCATGTTAAACAACAGAAGAAAAAGAGCAACGTCTAATTTAGCATTGCTGGAGCTTGCAGCAAGAAGATTGGGAAATCTTAATGAAAATGTGGTGTATATAGGTGGATGTGCAACTGGATTATTTATCAATGACCCTTTTTCATTGGATGTTAGAGCTACAGTGGATGTTGATTGCATCATTGATGTTATTTCATTAGTGGATTATCATAAATTTGAGTGTCGGCTTATCGAAAAAGGGTTTAAAAAATCCATGGAAGATGACGTGATTTGCCGCTTTCGTCATGAAGAAATTATTCTTGATGTCATGCCAACAGATCAAAAAATTCTAGGCTTTGGTAATCCCTGGTATAAAGAGGCATTAAAGCATGCTGTTAATCATGAAATTGCTGATGGACTAATGATTAAATCGATAAACGCGCCCTATTTTTTAGCTACAAAATTTGAGGCATTCAAAACTCGTGGGAATAATGATGTGTTAATAAGCCATGACTACGAGGATATTATATCTGTCATTGCTGGTCGAATAAATATTGTTGATGAAGTAGCATTAGCCAACGTTGAATTAAGAAAAAAGCTGAAAGAGGAATTTATTCTAATATTGGACAATGATCAATTTGAACCAACATTGCCAAGCCACGTTAATGAAGGGCCTGCTACTATGCAGCGTGTAGGAGTTGTTAAAGACCGTATTAATAAGATAATAGATTTTAATGAGTAATTAAGATGAAAATGGCATGGTTAACAGATATTCACTTAAATTTTATTGATAAAAATGCACGCAAAATTTTTTATCAGGAAATCGTTGATACACAATGTGATAGTGTATTAATAAGCGGCGATATTGCAGAAGCGCCATCCTTGTCAGATATATTAAATGAGATGGAAAATTACATCAATAAACCGATTTATTTTGTTTTAGGTAATCACGATTATTACAAAGGTCAAATTGATGAAGTGCGCGATGCAATGACAGCCTTAACTAAAGAGCATAATAAGTTATTCTGGCTGCCAGCATCAGGAATTCAAAAATTAAATAACGATACATTTTTAATCGGACAAGATGGATGGGCTGATGGGCGTTTAGGTGACTATCAAAACAGTCGAGTTGTGCTTAATGACAGCAGAATGATTGCTGATTTATTCAAAAAGAAAATTCTTGGGAAATATCAGTTGCTTGAAAAAATGCAACAATTGGCTGATGCGGATGCTATGAGATTGCAGAATGATTTAAAACAAGTCATTAACCAAAATCCCCGGAAAGTAATTGTGCTAACTCATGTGCCGCCGTTTAGAGAAGCTTGCATGCATCAAGGTGAAATAAGTGGCGACGATTGGCTACCTTATTTTAGTTCAAAAGTGATAGGGGAGGTATTAGCTACTGCTGCAAAACTAGATCCAGAAATTGAACTTCTTGTGTTATGTGGACATACTCATAGTGAAGCGAAGATATACTGCGGTAGCAATTTAGAGATTGAGGTAGGTAAAGCTGAATATTATCTACCAGAGATTCAGAAAGTGATTACAATATAATGTATAATTTTAAATAATTGATGAGGAGGTGTGTAAGTGAGTAGTGAAAATTTTAATGCATTTTATCAGCCTTATTTGCGTGCTCTAAGTATTAAAAATATTTATTTGAACCAGTTCAAGCATTCTAGTTTGTGGATTGCTGCTTCCTACATTATTATGTTTTTTAT
>DHJK01000179.1:0-238 GCA_002404295.1 Legionellales bacterium UBA4722 | reverse complement strand
TATTATTATGTTTTTTATAATGATAAGTTCCATCTGTTTTGTTCGATTTTCCCCGTCTAAATATTATTTACCCGCAATTATATTGCTTATAGTTTCAACCTGTTTATTTCTTTTGATAGATAAAATAACATTACATAATTGTGTTAAAATACTAAGGCACAGATACAAGATAAAATTTTTAATTCCAACTTACTTTGAGCAATTTAAATATTATTTATGGAAAGAAAAATTACAGGAC
>DHJK01000191.1:3710-3853 GCA_002404295.1 Legionellales bacterium UBA4722 | reverse complement strand
ACCAATTGCAATATTTTTATATTTTGGTATAAACATGCTAATACAAAATATAGTTAAAAAACTAATTGGTATTAAAAATCCGAGAAGTTTTTTTAAATTTTTATACCTGTAGTTCCATGTATCGCCCAAGAAAAGTGCTCTCA
>DHJK01000191.1:0-3659 GCA_002404295.1 Legionellales bacterium UBA4722 | reverse complement strand
TACCCAAGAAAAGTGCTCTCATATTTTACTTTTTCGCATATATATTTTTTATATTTTCTGCCTCACGCAACCCAGATAAATATGCTCCATGAGTAGTTGCTGGATGCTTCAGAGAAGTTGCTTCGCCTGCAAAAAATAATCGATTTGCGACCGATTCAGCCAGGGCGTTACGATCCGCTTGACTTGAGCCTGTTTTATAATAGGAGTAGGAGCCATTGGCATAAGGATCATGTGACCAACGTGTATTTACATAATTTTCTGGCTCAGGAAGAATAGCTCCAAATACAGCCTGAAAATTATGCATTATTTTATCTATCACTTGCTCATCGGAATAACTTTCTAATTGTCGCGCTGTTTCTCCACCGCTATATCCTATCAAAATGGGTTCTTTGATGAAATGATGTAAATTAAAAAATGTAGAAATTGATGAATTGTCAAATTGCGTAAAAAACATGGCATGAGATTCGTTAGGCCAGAACGAAAATGGAAATTTAATAGCGGTAATATTGAATAATCCCATCCCCAGATTCTGGATAGCTTTTTGTTTATTTTCTGGTAAGGGAGGATTGAATGTAATAGAGCTATTTTTTAATACACCCAAGGGCAATGTTATAATGACCGCATCTGCAAAGTAAACATGATTCTTTGTTATTACTTCGACATTGTCTTTATGAATACATATTTCAGTCACAATTGAGTTTAACTCTATATGGCAGTTTCTTGATAATTCCTGAATGATGGGTTGATAGGTGCTAATCAAATAACAATTATCCCCTGGCCATGCTTCCTCTTCATCCCAGCATCGTGCGGAAAGAAATTCATAATTTTCGCCAATATATCCTTCAAAATATTTTAGTTTTGCTTTAAAAAGGGCTAACTCTATAGATGAAAAATTTTCAAATTTAATGACATTCGCCAAGGCCTGTGCTAGAGAAACATCTAAAAACTCATAAGCTACTTTTTTAGCTTTTCTCAAAAATGAATCAAATTTGATATTAAATTTTTCAATTAATTGAGAGGGAATAGGGCGTCCATTTTCATCAAAAAAAAGAAATTCTTCAGGACTAACTGAAACCATATTTGCAGAACGTTTATTTACTAATGCAATAGGATTATTATCAGCACCATGAATCCAGCTTGCCCCAGTGCCAAAAGGGATGCCTAAATTTACTTGTGGGGAGGCTCGGCCGCCAGGATGATTACGTGCTTCCAATATTTGCACATCGAATTCAGATTTCATTAATTCATTACATGCAGCGAGTCCAGCTAGCCCGCCACCAACTATTATAATTTTTTTTGGCATTTTTCTACCGAGATATCTTCAGAATAGATATTTGGTAGATATCTTGTCACAAAATTGGAACCAATTCAATTCCTATATTTTAGTGTGGGCGAGGCAGCCTTGACGCATCACTTTATAGTCCACAATAAATCAACAAGTTAGCATTATTGGCGACTTCGTGTCGCACGGGGTTGCGTGTACATCCCCCATAAATGTTACCGGCGCAAAAAAGTTAGTCTACTTCCTTGATTTACAGACATATCTGCAATGTTGAAGGATTTTTATTTTTCAGCAGCAATGCTTGCGACATTATGCCAAATCAGAAGGAAATCGTGTAGTTCTTCAAGTAACTTCTTTTCTTTTTGTAAGTTACCGTTTTTTCGCGCATCTAGCATCCATGTTGCTTTTCGCAAAATGTAATCGGCGGCCCCACCGATCAACGGATTAGGCACGTTGTTCATCATCGCATAGATCTGAGCTGTTAGCCTGGCTAACTCAACATCAACGACAAATAGCTCGGCGAATTCCCAAGAATAAGGGCCAATTCCTGTATCAGAAAAATCGAATGCCCCGGTGATTTGCCCAGAAGTTAAATCGAATGCCAAGTTGTCACCATTGATATCTTGGTGAATAAAAACCAGATTCTTTTCTTCACTTAGATCAATTCTTGCATAATCCACTGCGCTTTTGACCATTAGGCCGATATCTCGTGGCAATGTGCCAAGTAACGATTCTATCCCTAAAAGAGGTCGAATAACTGGCGCGTATCCCCATTCTAACGCTTGGCCTTTACTAACAGCGTGATGAAGCTCAGTGAAAAATGAGGCTATAGTCTTGGCAATATGGTGACAAACCTTCAGATCAAGACCGGCGTATATTTGCTGGTTTAAGTGAATTCCTAATAATTTGCGGTAACCTACAAATGCTATATTTGTTCCAAAGTAATGATGGTGCGGAATGGGCAACGTAATATGCTTTCTTAAATAATCTAAGAGATTTTTCTCGCGTTCCAAATTAGCTATAGAACCCTCTGCTCTAGGGAAACGGAAAATCCACTCCTCATTAACTTCTGCAACTAAGTGATCCCATCCAGTCTCAATAATAGTGATAGAATCGATAACAAGCTCAGGAATTTCACTATTCAAAACTTGCGAAATTGTTGCAACATCAAAAGCCGAAAGTATTTTCTTTACCATTAGTCACCATCTTGGCTGCACCGAGAATTTTGCTTAAAATCAGCCATGTTACTACGAAAAACAGAAATAGCCTACCTTAAAAGCTGGTTAACCCAAAGATTGCTTATGCATCCTGGAGGTAAAATGGCCCGTTTTTATTTTTTCGTGCGGGTAACATTTATGGGGGATGTCAGCGCAACCCCTTATATTTTAGCAACTGCATTTGGGCTCGCGGGTATTATTCAATATTATCTTGCATTTTTCATCATTTTTTAAATATATTTTGGTATACTAGATTTGCTGCCTTTAAACCTGTTTGTGCCGCACTATCAGTCCAAGGAAAACCGAGATAGTCACCCGCTAACCATATGCGATTGTTTTTCTGTCTTGTATCATAATATTCCTTAACTAATTTTGCACGCCCTATTGGTGTATAGGGCATGGCATATTGCCAACGAAATATTTTTTTACTGTGAATATGTAAATAAAGAGTGGGTAATTGCTTTTCTATATCTGTCTTTATTTCCTGATAGATTTCTTCATCTGATAAATGAAAAACTTCTTTTGCATATGAATCTGAAAGCATGACATTAATAAGAAATCCACGAATCTTTCGTTCAGGATGTTTATTGTTCTCAAGTGCAATTGCTGAAATTTTACTATTTAGTGTGGGCTTATATAAAAGACCATAGGCTATTTTTACATTGGATGGTGGTGACCAATTTGAGTTTATTATAAATGAAATAAGTATAGTTGAACTATAAGGAGTTTGAAGTAGTCTCTGTGTTTGCATATCAGGATTTTGAATTAAATTTTTTGCCATTGGGGCAGGGGCAGTAACAATTACATGTTTAGCACTAAATTCTCCTGAATTAGAAGTTATTTTTACGCCATCAGATCTTTCTACTATGTTAGACACTGAAACACTTGTTTGGATCTTTAGTTCATTGGCAAGTTTGCTAGGAAGACTTCCCATTCCAGATGATAATGTCATCGTTTTAGGATTGAAGGCCGAAAATGCCAATAAAGCCGCTGCAAGAGTTGCTGAAGATTGATTGATGGATTGAAAGTAAAATCCATTAAAAATAGGTGCGACTAATTGATCAGCTATTTCTTTTCCATATTTTTTAGTCACCCAATCGCTTGCGATCATGCAATCATATTGTGTCCAACGGGTAATATCATTTGAGGATTTTTTATTT
>DHJK01000113.1:10275-40122 GCA_002404295.1 Legionellales bacterium UBA4722 | reverse complement strand
CTATTACACTTACTATATATTTATACTATTATTATTTAACAAGCCTGGAAATTCCACTCTCTAAGCTTCTTTCAATATTAGCGACTTGACTACATCGAGCAGTGGGATGCTTAATACTGAATAAGCTAAAGCTTGTACTTTTTTCAAAAAGCTTAGTATAAGCGGCGGTGGCAAGAGGGACGGTTCCCAACGTAAAAAAGCCCACCACTCCCTCTGCAAAAGCTCTCAGGCAGGCTGTTACATTCAGTCGAATATAACTCATTACGCGATCCTGGCTATGAAGTATGGTAGAGAACTGCTTTTCGAATGTTTGCGCCTTTTCTTTAGAGACTTTCCCGTCACTTGCCTTTAAAGTTTGGCAGAATTCATTCAGTGCACAGGTTGCTTCATAAGCTACTTGCTCACACGCAATTTTTCTATCACCCTCTAAGTTAGCTGCACGTTTAAATAATCTATTGATCTCATTATAACAATCTTCAAGATAACGCTCGCTTGCTAGCGGAATAATTTGATATGAATTTTCTACTTCTATGGTATAGCGCTCATTAAATTCTGTAGGTCTCAAGAAGAATGCTTTGTTCAAATCACCTAATAGGTTGTGTTTTTGCTCTGGTGCGCCCTTTTGTTCTTTTGCTGCCAATCGTTGCTGAGTATTTTCATAAGCATTAAACTGATACTCCATCTGATTTAAACAGGCTGCAAATTTGACACCATGAACGGATTGTTGAAGAAATTTTATTTTACTTAAAAGATTTCTTTTGTTCGTCGCGATTAGGTTATTACTTCTTTCAATGGCAACATCATCTTTCTCTGTATTACCATAAGTTAGAGCTTCTACAGGAGAGCTTCTAAACGCGAGCACCAAAGCTTTTAATTCACCAACATCTCTTTGTCGATCTTCAAACGCTTGAGTAATAAAATCTTTCGTCTTATAAATTCGCTCAGCTTTTCTTTCTGCAAGATACTGATCTAACAATTCATCCCACTCCTTTAGAAGTGGTTCCCATCCTTTTAATTCCATTGATACAGTGAAGTAAGGACTTTTCTCTTTCTCACTGGATTCCGTAGAGGATATTAAAACGGGCTGATTTTTGCTTTCATTATATGACTCTAATAATGAGTTCATATTAGCATCATCAACAGCTTTAAAACCTATCAAATCGTTGCCATTAATGCGTGTATATCCAGTACACACACTGAAACCTGTTTCTTGACTGAATTGCTGAATGAATTTTTGAAAAGGATTTTTTCTTTCAATCTTAGCCTCTTTATCATTTCTCTTGCCTTTGCAAAAATCTTTTATCGCACTCGTGTCTAGCAGGCTCCCTGCAGCTTGTTTATCTTCACCCTGCTTACAGCGTAAGTCTTTTAATTTTTGAGTTATCTTTTCCTTCGTATCTGGCTGAGTCATCTCTAGTACATTGATTAATTCTTGAGAGCCCAACATTTCATCTAGACACTTATTTAGTACATCAGATAAGCTTTTTTTGCTATCTTCATAACAATAGCCAAGCTCTATTGCTCTATCCTGCATTAGCTTCATTGCATCTTCTACACCTTGGGTTGTTTCCAAATCAGGAGGAGCACGTTCTGGAGTGAGCAATCCTAAATGTTTATAAAAAAGATAAAATAGCTTAACAGTCGCCTTTATTTGCAGCTCGCTTCTTAGCTCAGGCTGCTGTTCCATTTCTGGCGTAAAAATACCCTCTGCGCTTTTCACTGCTTTGGGTCCTAGGGTAGGTAATCCGCCTTGAGATTGAAATGTGACACCCAGTGAATCAATTTTCTCTTTTTTCGAAGGAAGATGATCTTGGCAATAAGTTTCGTCATCCAAGAAATCAAGTCTTTTCATTCCCGTCTTATTTACTTCTTTTAACAGATCAGCAATCATTTTCTGATTATGGGTGAGCGCGCCTTCTTCAGAAATCGATGGACCCTCAAAAACAAAATGTAGAACCAATGCTTTTGAATCAGCATCCTCATATTTTCTATGCTTTTCTACTTGAGCATTTAAAAACATATCATACGCTCTATTCTTGAAGGCGAGAAAAGGATCTTTTTCTTTTTCTTCAGTCGTGCGGTTTAGGTTTATCACCGCATCAAAAAACTCTTTGTCAGTCATATTTTCTTTGAGAGCCTGTATCCCTTTTTTTGCTGACGTTACTTTTGCTTTATCTCCTGTTCCTTCTGCTACTTTTACTTCTGCTACTTTTGCTTCTTCTACTTTTGCTACTTCTACTTTTGCTTTTTCAGCTTGGCTTGCGATTATGTTTTTTCTTTTCTCTTCTTCCAAACTTGCTAAATCCTGCGCACCTCTTGCTTTACCCATTAAGCCTGTAGGTAGCATTACTTTTTTTATTTTGGCGTAGCACTGTCTAAGGTTACGAAACACATAAGAAGTATCAAAAAGTCTTTGTCCTGCCTCCGGGTCGATGATATACGGATTAATCCCATCCGCTCCTACCTTAATCAAGTTATCGTTACTATCACATGAAAGTACATAGTCATCTACCAGGATGCCATACTTCTGATGAACTTCTAGGCGATATAATGCTACTTGTTGGTGTATAAATTGTAATTCCGATTGTCGTGCCGTAGCCAAACCAGAGGCCGCATGATAGTTGATATAAAAGAAAGGTTTTTTACCAGGCTCTTGAATCAAATAAAATTCTATTTTACCAGGAACGCCTTCTGGTTTTGGAAAATGATGTATATGAGCATTAGTTAAAGCAAGTGCTAGAGAAGTTTTGCCAGAAAAAGCGTGCATTGCTCCGGAGGTATTGGGATTTGTAACAAGCTTAGGTGTGGACATAATTTTACCCTTATTTATTGTTTAAATAACCGCAGTATAACACTGTGCCTTTATGAGACACAATGCTAATTTTTGCGATACTCCTGCTCCATGATCCAGTGACCCAATCTCTCCTAACATCAATTAAACAGTTACAAATAGCTTTTTCGAAGGTGTCTTTATTTAAGAGCTTGCTGGCCTTAGATTAAGTACAATTTGCAATAGTTAATAGGGCGCGTTAAAATAATAATCATATTTGATATCTACGATTAAAAGCTGTTCTTACATTTTACTGGAGATACCATGATTTCAGATTACCTTTTCAAGTTTTCAAGCTTTTTTATGAAAAAGACGAGAGAATGCTTTTTCGATCTATGTTTGACACCTTTTATGTGTGTAGGCTCTCTTCCGATTGCTCTTCTTTACGCAATTATGAGTAAAAAAATGGGCTTTTTAGGCTTTTTAGGCATTTGGGCTTTAACTTTTTTTGGTTCCATCGCCGCAGCTGTCGTACTTCCTTTTGCAATGGTCGGTAGTTTTTCTTTAAGTATATTAACAGCTGCTGTAGGTGGAGTAGCTTTTCTAGTAGAAACAATATGTTGTTTAAGAAGAAATTCTACTTTGCAAACACAACAACAACCAGTAATGCAAATACCCCACGATGTAAAAATCAAACGTGAACACGAATATAAACAAAGTGAAGCCACATACAGTAATGCTCTCTCACAGATACAAAAAGCAAAAGATCAGGATGAAATTAGTAAATTAAAGTTGGCACTCGTACAAGCACAAAAAGATGCTGCGGAAGCGAAAAAAACTGCTCTGCCAAGCGCCCCCCCTTCTTATAGTTATGCTGCAAATCCCCCTACCTATGAACAAGCATTGTTGCAACCATCATTACTACAAGAACTATATAATAATTATTTTCGATGGGAACCTACTCAGCTCGAAGAATTGAATGCACGATGGGCTAGATTTATTTCAACACCAGGTAAAGCTGTACTACCTAATCATATGCTGAGGGGGCCATTGACAAAAGAACAAATTGAAATAATGCAACAGCAACTTGTAGATAAAGACCTTATGGTATCAAGATTATTTAATACTGCAATGATGGATGTGGATAGTGGTGTTGTACAGTCCGTGATGCGCATCCCTGTATTACTTTATGGAAATGTTTATGATCTTTATACGTTGGATTCTTTACCTGAAGATGAAAAGGGGTACCGTACCGAGCCAAGAAGTGGAGCCCGGTTTAGAAAAGAAAATGTTGTACCTTATAATACACTTGCAGAAGCGATTTCATTTTTACTTCATGATATAGCAAAAGAAGCACAAGGAACAGGTATAACAGACAAAGATGCCAGCAAGATAACAAGTAAAAGGCCATGGGGGCTGCAAAACATACAGACTCCGGAAACACGAATGCTGGAAGCTTTTTATAATACTTTGCCTCCACGCCATAAAAAATTATTTAATATTATGTGTAGAGATGCAATGACTGGCGATATTCTGGTTGACCCTGTCACTCTTCCTGATGGACATACTTATAATCAGAAGACGATAGACGCTATTTGTGGTCCAGTCCCTCACCAAGGTATTTCTTGGCAATGCCCTAAGAATCCAGATATCATTTTTTCTACATTTGAAGTTCAGAAATGTCATCCTATCTCTCATGTTCTCGCAGTGTTGAAACATGAAGTCAGTTGGAATGTAGCGGCACAACAGCGGCAAGCTAGCTTTTCGAATGATGGGCCACGGTAAACTCGCAGGAAAGACCTGAGACTGTCTATTTGCGTATTGCAGCAGTGATTCAGCTTATGGTAATCGCTGAATAGATACAAAATAACTTAAAATTAAGGTAGCTTTCTTACATCCGGATTTGCAGCATAAGCCTGTAAAATTTCTTCGACTAACAGATCCACCACACCTAATGCACTAGCCTCTTCAATCACGCCTTTTTGTTCTTTCAAAACCGCAAGACGTGTTTCAATCAATGATTTCACTGATCCATTCGGAAACAAATTAGCAAGCAAACGCCTTGCTTCAGCTGGGTTTAATTTTTGATACAACTTAGTCCGAATTTGCACATCTTCCGCCGTCGTACTGAACGCCCACAATTCAACCGGGCCTAATGTACTTGTCAATAATTGCGTATTGATCCCACTTTTCGTAGAAAACTGCGCGAGAAAAGTGGCGCCACCTTCTCGTGGGCCATGCACGCGAGTCTTCAATGCAACACGCGCTGTTTCGGATAATCCAAAAATTTCAGTTGACCGCTTGATCGCTTGCTCTGGACCTGCATCCATAATAAAAATCGAAGTCGCAAATTCAACCATCACCGGATCAAAGTCTTCAAGCGCTTGTGAAATCAGCGCAATTTGCACATTCCATTTACGGCCTTCGCGCATATCTAAAATAACTTGCTCACGCACAGCGCGTGCTTTAGAAGTACGATGAAATTCATCATAAACAATACGCTTGGGATCTTCTCTAATTTCACCAATTCGTGTGCGATGATATTCCCTATAAGCTTCCGGAAAATCATTCAGAACATCTTCTGTTAGATAATAACTACGGCCTAAGACATAACGTCCTAACATATACATCACCGCTGTTTGACGATCCGCTGCGTCACCCCCACTCTTGGCCACTTCATCCAAATCTAGTGATACAATACGCGCATCACCAATATCAAATCGCGTAATACCTGAAATAATAGGATATTCTCGCACAGCGCTGGATATCATACGGCTGAATGCTTGAATCAAAGGCTCGCCCGTAGGCGCTTTCACCAAACCATACAAATCTTCGACTGATTGAGTACGCACAATAGCTGCCACATCGGGTAATAATGGCATTGCAAATCGTTGCCCCAATAATGCTTCATGATGAAACCCTGCTAAAAATATCGCATCTGTCACTTCCCACCAGGTGGTATGCTCATCCAAAACAAATCCAATTTCAGTTAAGATATCATCCACCATATGCTCCACCCCTTTAGTATAAAGGTGAGGCTTTCCATCATCTGCAAGATATTTATAAATCTCATCAACGATCAAACCCGTCATATCTGAAATACCATCGTAAGGTCTTTCAGCACCCACAGGTGTTGCTAATAAGGTAATAAAATTCACCAAAAATCCACGCTCTGCAGCAGTAGGGTAACGGCTGCCTAATTGCGTATCGAATGGATTAATTGCATAGTCTGGGGTCATACGCAAACGGTGATAAGCAACCCAATGCTTATTCGCGGCTGGCAACGCTTCTTTTAATAAAGAAACAAGCCCGCTGCTTGAAGGGCCAATATCAATAATCGCAATACGGGGTAACCGCTGAATACCGCCTGACAAACAAAGCGCAAGATTAATCGAGTTAGACAGAACGGATTTACCAGAACCTGGTCTTGCGTACATGAGGTCAATCCAGGTTGTTTGTTGAGCTGATCCGGGCTGATAAGGCCAAGGCTTGCCATCCGGTGAACGCAACAACACAGCGCCATGCTCCCAAGCAGAAGCAGGCCGTGTAAAGGGAAGCATATAAACCACATCAGATAAAGGCGCGACAGTTTGTGTCGCGACACTCGAAGCACTAAATCCTAAAACACTAGAAACAACCCCTGCAAATGCATCACCCGACACTTCTGACACTTCGCATGAACCCCACCCCTGAACCGCTTTAGCAAGCTCTGCGGCACGCGTTCTTAATAGACGAACATTACCCTCCGGCGCCCAGGTCGCAAGACACACTTGCAATTTAACGACAGCATCATCTGAGTTCACTTCAATATTACGTAACAATTTAGCCGCATCATGTACTAACGCGTTATGCGCTGATGTCCAACTTAAAATCGCTGCCATGGCAGATTTAAATCGCAATACATCATAGCCTCCGCCTTCAATTAAAAAAGAAATGCGCCAAGGCACTTGGGTCGGCAATGTTCTAGAAAAAAGATTTAAAAAAGATTTAAGCTCTTGCGGAAACAAATCAATAAAAAGCGGCGTGTAAATTCGATCACCCACTCGAACGGTGCGCAAATCCATAGTCAACGCATCACGCGGAAAAATTTGACGTGCCAATGGAGGCCACATTAACCCTGACATTTCATTTGCCACAGGCCGAGCTTCATGCGTCGGAATAGGATCGCCAGGCAAAGATGCACGCCAATTTTTATCGGTAAAATCTGGGTCAGCCGAATAACGCATTGCATACACCGCATCATGCACTTCCAGCAATTGAGCACGAACATTTAACCCGTTTAAATCATTGATCAAAGCCCTCACAAGAGAGGCATGTGCTTCACGTAAATCTGGAATGGCTGCTATTAGGTTTTGCCCATTCAAAAAAGGAGGAATTTTATTATCACGGATTAATTTTAATTTATCTTTTCTGGCGCGATCACCCTGCTCACTCGTTAAAATATAAGGCCGCGTCCAAAAAACAAAATACAATTCTTCATGCGCGCAATACCTAGATATGTAATCAACTCGTTCTTTAAACAAATCATCCAATTCTAGATTTAATTTTTTTGCCGTGGCTTTAGCTGGCGCAAGAATATCTTCAATCTCTGATTTAACAGTCGATTTATCATAACTAAAATAGACTTGTACTTCATGGCCAGGACGCTTCAACGAAGCCTGCAAACTTTGTGTTAATCCTGCATGAATAGCGTCAAATTCCTCGGTGCCCACTAATCTCGTCACACCATAAACTCGAACCACTGAAACTAAAGAACCATCCCGTGCCACAAGCGTATTTTGATTATCGGCTGTTTCTAAATCACAATAAGACTCTACTGTTTGCTTTAACTCAGTGCTAAACCAAGCAAGAATTGAATCGATACTATCGAGAACAGGATCCATTATATTGCGCATAAATCTACTGAGCCTCCGCTGCCAACTCTTCTAAGGCTGCAGCTGCCCAAGCTTCTAACTGCACTTTAAATTTAGTATAGGATGGTAATAGGCGTAAGTCTTTCAAAATAGCGCTGCCTGAATCTGGATGACTCGCTTGATACTCCAAAATCAACTGTCCCAACACTGAAGGATTACTGGTTCCTGCCCCATATTTATTTTCGATGGGTTGACTACGAAATTTAAAACTACGATAAATTGACTGCGCACTCTCTTGATACCCAGTACCGTTTCCCATTGCGCAAAATAGGACATGACAAAAACTATTAACCTCGGCTTGAGTCATTTCTGGCAGATATATAAGTTGCCCTCCTCCCATTTCATCCAATGCAATGGATTCAATAAACAAACACTGCGCGCAAAAACAACAAGCTGTTAATAAATTACTAAACTTATTGTTTGCATAATTACCGTCAGCGTTAACTATTTCTTGGTACTCTTTTGCTTGAAACCCACAATATTGACAAGTATAACTATCTCGCAACATTATTTTTTCTACAACCGGCAGAAATGCTTTATCTTCGCGGCGCCGAATAAAAATGCGCCAACCCATTAAATTTACTGCCAGTTGAAGTTCATGCATACCTGTCTGTCTTAGTTAGAAGCTGCTTATACCAGAAATCCCTGCTGCCCTACCGCTTGCTCCAAACAACGTAGCACCTGTTGTTTTGAATACAGAAGGAATGTAAAGCAACGCTGCAGCAATAAATAACATTGCAATTGGCACGCTGATCGCAACCTGAGTTGGGTTATCTTTATGTGCTTTAAATTTAACAATAGCACCCACACCAAAACCCATACCTGCCACGTAAGAACCTGCTGTAATAAGAGTTGCAATAGCGCTCAGATTACCTTTTACCGCACCCGCAACAGCGCCAATACCTTGACCCGATGCAAAAGGCTTACCAGCAGCAAACACATCTACGCCAATGCAAAAGCAAAAAATAGCTCCGCCTGTTAATATAAGTGCCTTTTTCAGTGACTGATTCATTATCATACTCTCCTTAATTATTAATAAAATGTAAACTCCAAAATAACAACCTAATTTCCTAATGCTAGTGTATTAAACACTGTTTTTAGAAAGTCGTATAGATTGATACACATGACTCCTGCAATAATGTGTGCCAATGCTTTTCCCAACGTACCTTGCTGACCAGCACCTGCCCCGCCTAAATGAGTCAACATGACTAATCCACGAATAAATGAAATAGTACCAATTAACTGAACAATCATAAAGCTTGCCTTAAGCAATGAAGCCCAGGCACCTGTTTCGTCTGTTACATATCCATAAGGAAATGGATTAGCCCAAAAGGTTGACATACCCACTCGAACAGTTGTAGGTAAATAAAGCAGTGCTGCGCCCACAAATAAAAAAATAAGAGGCCCTTTCAAACTCGCGTCACTGGACGCTTGCGCACGCTGCTCGCCGTATTTTTTTAATTGAAACACGCCATTGATAACAAAAAACATACCCATCACATAAGCAGTCGCTGTTACAAGCTGCATTAGATTGGGAATCGTCTTGCCTAAATTTGTGATAAAAGTAGCCGCATTGAGATTGCCTGGATTAACATTAAATAAATCTACCGCATAAGCAGAACGCACAAATCCAAAACCAACAAGAAACATCAAAAGAAATTTCTTAGGTCCTAAAATCTGCTTAGCTGAAGCTTTGTTTAATGCCATACCGCGTCCGTTACTCCCCATCCAGCCCATATGATAACATGATCACTTTATTACCTGTATCAATCGACACAACCCCATCATAAGGATCAATTTTAGTGACACGGCCATACTTCTTCAAATAATCTCCTTCAGCAACAGTAACAGTATCCCCTGACTCAGACTTTAGCCATGCTCGGCCGGGTATGATTGCCTGAACGCTATAAATCATCCTTGGCTCTGATGATCTTGACGCTGCATTATACATAGAGGCTGGTGCACTACCCATAGGACCTGATGCTTGAGACTTATTCATGCCTTGCAATAACTGGGTAATTTGACTCAAGCTTGTTTCCATACGATTGACACGTTTAGTGAGCTCTTCCATTTTACCGCGCACAGCATTGGACTGTGTTTCAGTATCTGCGATTTTTTGCGCATACTCAGTCTGCAATAAGTTCATCATGGCCGTATTTTGTTGTTCTAACGCCGTGATTCTATCTTTAGTCTGTGCATCGAATGGCCCTGTATTCATTGGGTTCGCGACTACTACGGGAGAAGGCATCGCGGGCGGCATACCTGTTTGGCTAGTAGCGGGTGGCATTCCCATAGGCGGCACTCCCGCAGCAGATGATACCGTGCTAGGCAGTGACTGAGCCGAATTTGGTGGAAGACTTGTAGGTGCAGGAGACGATGTTACAGTAACCGTTGCAACGGGTGTTTGGTTTTGTTGTGTATAAACAGAAGGAGGCGGTGTACTTTGTACTGCCGGTGTTTGTGCAGCACTTGGCGATGCAGCAGACGCAGTTACAGATTGAGAGACAGTCGTAGTAGTTACTTTTGCCACTGTGGCTGCGGCAGGTGTTGCTTTCGCAGCAGCAGCTGCTTGATTAAATTCAGTTGGAGGCGTTGACGTTGTCGCAGGCACTAATATTTTATATACCACTCCTATCAACAAAAACAAAGAGACGGCTCCCAAAATCCTTCTACGATTTTGAGTAAATTTCTCTAAAACAGCTTCTTTATTAAAACCAGAAGAAGATTTTGTTTTAGGTGTCTCAGGTTCAATATCATAGTTAACCTGATCATCAGAAAAATGGTACTCACCCTCTTCTTCATAATGCTCTTCTTTTTCATCAACCATTCTATCGTGCCCCCTGAAAGTCTATGCAATCTATCCTATACTTAAAAACCAATTACAAGTATAGCTGATTGAATCCATTTGCCTATTCATACAATAATCCGTTGCACCTATTCTGTCACGTCAGAAACAAATAATATACCCAAGCCTACACCAGAATTCACTTTTACAGTAACAGGTGTATTGACATAAGGCTGCACTATACTTGTTAAGTTTGTTCCTATCTGACCCAAACCAACTGCAATTTTGCTTGTTGGACTCAGCTCTGGATGCTCTGAGCTTGTGCCAAAAATACCTGTAGTACTAGTACCCGCTTGAGTAATTGCGCTCGAGTAACCACTTAAAAATGAAGTTGCCATTATTGCGCCATAGCGCTTGAGATAATGATAATCTACATTAGATGCCATAACGGTGCGAGCAGTATCTGGATCTACAGCAAAAGCAGAAACAGTTTTGGTTGTGATCCATTCATCTTTATCTATTTGCGTGAAATTAATGCTTACCTTGTCTTTTCCGGTCGCAAGCGACAACTTCCCAAGTAATTTGGCTCCTTTCAAAGGTCCTTGCACAACGGTTGCCATAATAGGTGTATCTGGATAATCACTATCCACAGCAGTGTCTAATACAGCATAAGCAACAGTACCGGCTTTGACTAAAGGTGCTTTTTGAGGACCTTTTCCTGTACCTGTTGCACCGTTTTCGGTTTTAATTTCCGTTGTTTTTTCAATAGTCGTGGTACCGGGCGCGCCTGGTTTTTCTGCTTCATTTCCTTCATGTTTCATGACTGGAGGGCGCCAAGAAACCAGCAAGTTTTGTGCTTGAGTTAACATACTTGCTTGAAGCTGCTCCATTTTTTGTTGTCGGTCGATGGATGACTCTTCTCTTTTTTGTGTAACCGCGACCGAAAATTGATCTGCTCCAATAGGCGCTATGGTAGCCGGTTTTTGTTCGGCAATATTGCGCTGCAATTTAGCAAAATCTTCGGCACCTGGAAGAACAGTTTGCACCCCAGGTGCAACTCCTGTCACAAACGGTGTAAGCATTGCCTGATACTGCTGCAACAAGCTTGCTGCTTCTTCAGGGGTCAGCAATCCTGCTGCAACGGCACGTTTTAATTCCTCTGCATAATCGCTCAACGAAGCGTTATTCGCTTGCAGATCCAATAAACGTTTTGCTTGGTCGGCAGCCGCGCCTCCTTTGGCCAGCATGGCTCCTAACAATCCGGATGCACCAATATTCGTGCGTTGCGCTTTGCAAATTGCCAATATTTTTGAGGCCACAGCCGGTGTTATTTTTCCGTCGGTGACTAACTTAGTTAAAGTCCCTTCATACTGATTTAAAGGCACAACTTTGCATGGCTTATCCTCGAGCATTTTTGCGACATCAGGTGTTATTTGGCCGGCCTTTTCCATTTGCTTTATAGCGAATGCACCTTCTTTTGCAAGCTCATCCGCATATTGCTGAGTGTATTGCGCCAATAACTTCGCGGCAGCTTCAGGTGACAGCTTACCTTCTTTAACTAATTTTGCTAAATAAGCTGCATATTCAGCTGGCGTCACTTTGCGTTTTTGCAAATCCAATAAATCATTAGCGATGCCCAATGGTAATTGACCTGATTTTATTAGACTATCCATCGCATTCGCACTACTCGTCAGAAGTGCATTAGCATGTTGTTTTTTATATTTTTCCAATAATAATCTAGCCTGCTCAGGCGTCAATTTTCCTTGCCGAACAAGCTCATCTAATGCAGCAGCATATTCCGCAACAGATACATTTTTCTTAGCAAGGCCCAATAGAAGATCAGCATCTTTTTGTGACAACTTCCCGTTTTTAACTAAAGCACGTATATCATCTCCTACATTCGCATTATCTTCGTTTGGACATAACACAGTACAATTAGCACCTTCTTGGGGGCCAGGCGTATTTATCAACGTAGGAACAGCGCTGCCACCTGAAATTTGAGCTTGCTGAACAGCCTGCGCATTCGCTTGCGCCAAGGTACGATAATATTCAGCTGATAATTGTTTACTACCAGGAACGGACTGCAATCCAGCTGGCGCACCAGCCACTCTAGAAGGGCCTGTTGTTGAATCTTCACTACCAAAAAACTTTATACTAAAATAAATAAGCGCAATAACGCCTACAAACGAAGCTAATAAAACAAATACTCTAGATTTAGAGTCTGCGCCAGAAAACAATTTGAGCCCGGGAAGTTTAAATGCCATCAGAATCCCTCAACTTTTAATTCAATGGGCTGCCCATACTGAGAAACAAGAACTGAAGAGGTGATCTGTAACTCATAAGCAATCATGCCATCTGGGCTTTTCATTCTTCCCACAAAACCCGGAGAAAGAAGGGTAAGACGTGTGCGCAGAAACATTTTATCACCCAGAAACCAACCTTGGCAGTTTCCACCTTTAATGCTCAATTGCTTGCTTCCAGAGGGCGCAATGCCATCCAATACATCTAGCAACATTTGGTCTGCACTATTTGGCAATCCCGTGCCCATTGGTATGTCTTTTGAATTAGGACCAATCCCTGGCACATGAATATCTGTTCTGGCATCCACAACACGTTGCCCTGGAACTAACTCCAATGTAATAGGTGTGGGCAGCCCAACTAATCTAATGACAAGATCGCTATCATCGTAAGGTGATACTGCTTGAATTAAAAGTATATTACTTTTCCCATCCCATTGAGTATTCATGGCTTTCGCATCACCCACATCAAAAGACGCAATAGGCCAAGGTGAGCCTGTGGAATCTACAAAAACAAGTGAAGTCACATGTTTGCGTGCCAAACGAATAGCGGGAGGCGTTGCGCCAGGCGCTAAATTGATCATGATAGTGCTAGAAACAGGTTTAGGTGGCACTGTAGGAGAAATAGAAGCAGCACGCTGTGACTCATCAACGAGTTGATGCAATCTTACCACTTGCCGAGGTGTTAAAGGAGAATTTTGTTGCATCATTGCATTGAACGCATCCGTAGCTAGCGGGCTTGCGGCGGGTAATGCGGGCGCAGCTCTTAACATTTTTGCCTGAGATTGACTATATGTCATCGGCGGCGAGATCACTTGAGAATCGCTGTCATTCACTATCGTTAATACGGGCGCGTGCCCACTGGAATAAACAGCCCTTGGCGCTGAAGCAGGCTGATTAGATGTCATGAAAGGCGGACGTGAAGGACGCTCCTGTCCATTACTTTTCAACCAGTTTTGAAATTTGGCTTCATTCTCTGCAGAAACCGAATTTGTCGAATTAATTGCATTAAATGGCTCTGCTGCCATGGCAATTTGCCATGCACTACAGCACAGAAACAACATTGCCATTAACCCACCCGCTTTATTCATTTAATATGCCCTTACTTTCAGCAGGCTTTCCATTAGCGACAAGAATATTATCTATCGCTACTCCGTATAAATTATTAAGTGTAGACACTCTCACTACCAATACTTGCAACTCAAGTGGCTGAACATACCCACCACTATAATTAATATTCACTGGCATTTGTACCCACCAACTATACTTTCTTTCAAGCAAACCTTGATTAAGTATAAAAGGCGCCCCAGTGGGAACGCCAGTAATAAATAATTTGGCATTCTGTATCGCTTTATAATCAGCGTAACCGCTCAACATTGTCAAAAAAATTTTCCAGCCATTCTCGGTAAAATAATGTTCATTTTTTTGTAATTGGATCTTATAGTTAAGAAAATCATAATTAAACAACCCGGGAAGCGCACTACTGACCCATTGTATTAAATCTGACTGAGCTAAGTAAGGCTTATCTACAGGTACAGGCAATACAATACGCCATTCATTGTCGGTCGCAAATCTCACAGGCGCTGGCTTATCTAAAAAAAGATAAATAGAAGTTGCTACTAATACAAGAATGACAACTATAAATATGCCTAAAATAAATAAAATCTTACGGAAGCCATCTCTATTGAAATCCTTCCGTAGATAAATTGTCTGTAGCTCTTCAACGGCCATTTCTTTCTCGCAAGCTTGCAGAATAATGAAGTTTACTAACTCAGGTTTACTATACTGGATAGCGAGAAAGTCGACTAGCAATTTCAGCTATCATGCCACGCGATAGCTAGGCTCTTGGAGATGCTGCAATCATTTGTATAATTGCTAGCCCCTTATAGCTTTGCAGTAGTTTTTGTCTTTGCACCACGACAGTAACAGAATAAGCATTAGAAAAAGTTGCTTTGTTATAGGGCGCTTCCAAAAAATTCACCAACAAGGGCACTTGGAATTTCCAAGAGTATGCCCCGCCTAATATCCCTTCATTTTCGAGTCTAGGCGGACCCACTACTTTTGCGACAAATATCATTTTTCGTTCAGTCACAGCCAATAGATTATTAGACGCAGTAAGGCCCGTCATATAATTACGCCACCCATATTCAGTAAAATATTTTTGCGCATCTTGTAATTGCGCCCGATAATTCACAAAATTATAAGAATAAGCAGCTTCAACTGCTTCAACTACCCATGCAGCAACGACATCTGTTGGCATACCAGGCACAGTCACTGGCACTTCTTGTATTAATCGGCCAACTGAATCAGTCAAAAAATAAAGTGGACGTGTAGGGTTTTTTGTCACATAAACTAAAAGGCTTATTAAAACAACAATCGCTATTAAACAAAGTGCATAAACCCCAAGCGCAAAGCGGTATTTTTTTTTATAAAATTGATTACGAAGCTGTACTAAAACTACCGCATCTTCGTCTGTAGTGCTTACACTTTCATTCATCTTAAGCTCTCTATTGCTCATTACATCACAAATTGATCGATACCAATTCCTGCCGGGTTTTTCCAAGTAGGCACTTTTTCAATAGTAACAGTGACAGTAAATGACTTCTTTGAAATCCCATCAGAACTTTGGTACGTTACCAGGAAAGGCATTTGCACGCGCCATACATAGCCTTGCCCTAGAAGCTCGCCTTGATTAGAAATCACTGGAGCTCCCGAAACCACTCCGTTCACCAATAATTGGTTTTGTTTAATTGTTTGGATTAGCCCACCAATTGAATTAACGTAATCAGCCCAACCTGCATCGGTAAAGTAAGGACGAACCAACGCAGCTTGCTTATTGTAGTTTACAAAATCAAATGTATAAGCCGCGACTGCCGCTTTACTCGCCCACTGTATTAAAGTACTCGATAATAAATTGGGTTCATTCGAGGATATGAGCATCATTTTCTGCTCATTGGGCGCAACCGCACTAAACTGCGGAAGAGGGCGATGCTTTATCTGATAGAGCACCAGACCCAGCAAAAAAAGTATCAACAAAATGGCTGCGAGTAATAGATACAAAAAATAATGGTAATAATTGATATACCATTGATGATCCTCCTCACGCTCCAATCTTGTAGGCGACATTGGCGACTCCATTATCATTAAGGCTCCGGAATCATAGGAATAATTTGCCCTGATGTTGCAGTACCATAATACGCAGGCGGAACTGTGAATAAAACATAATAAACAATGGCTAGAATTAAAAAAAGAATAATCAATGCAGACACTATGATTCTTCGCAATGTTCTGTAATAACAATCACGATAAAAGTCACTATGGAATCTCGCTAATTCGTATTTTCGACCTATCATACAGGCAATTTCTCCAACGTAATCTCTACTCTGAAATTATCACTATTCCAATCTGGCTTATTTGCCGCTATTAATTTTTCACCGCCATAACCCGAAGCCGAGAGTAGTCTAGTATTTACGCCTTTACTCCACAAATATTTTACAACAGCAGTTGCTTGCTGTTGCGTTAATGCAATATTGACAGTGTCAGGCGAGGCACACTCGCTCGTATAGGCCGCTACATTAACAGACATATTAGGATAACGATTAATGAATTGCGCCACTAAATCCAACGTGGAATAGGCATGTAACCGAATATTAGATGTTCTTTCATTAAAAACTAAGACTGAAGGAAGCACCAGCATGATTTGATCGCCTAAGATAATCACTTTAACACCACGATTCTCTAACTTATCTTCAAGTGTAGTATGCGCATCAATATAAGCGCCTAATGCACCACCAAAGATGGCTCCTATTGCAATACCAGGAACCAGGCTCACGCTAGAATTTAAGCTGCTTGCAACAGCGCCAGCTACACCGCCCGCAATCAGACCCTTGGTTGCTTGGCTCGTATTTTGATAAGAATCTGTTATACTGCTCTCAGAATGACTCAATGCATAATCTGTATCCAAATGAGCTTTATCTGCTTCACTTGCTGCACCTCTTGACATATCCGACGAGGCACAACCCTGAATAAAAATAAACAGCAATATAATCAAAAAACCCGAAAGTATTTTATAATCAACTTGTTTTATCATCAGAACCTTCTTCCGTTTCTTGGCTGCGTATATATTCACTTAACTCACGCGCTACATCACAGAGATGCTCAGCATCTAAAAATATACCTTCAACATAAGGAGGATAATCAGTTGCGACTAACATATCTTTAATAATTTCACTCGTGACACCGTTGGCCTGCGAACTTGAGCGCCCCAACACTCTTTCCAGCAATTCAATCTTATCTTTAATATACGATTTAATAATAAGCGGCTGACTAAATTTATCAAGCTCACCCTGACCTGTGAGTAAACTTTTTATGTCGTCGCTCAGCACAGCCTTATTAAATATATGAATACGGCCTTCATCTATAGGCTCTCCGGTATCGACTTCCTCTTCTTCTTCGTTTGTTTCCCCTGCACGATTATGAAAAGCTAATAATGCAGAAACACCGCGTTCTATTAAATTAGTTTCCGCATCTTCATGAATAATATCTGCAATAAAGTGAATATCCTCTGATTCATCAGTCGCATGATCAAAAACGTTACTGCCACCTTCCATCAAAATATTAAATTGATCTAATCGATGCTCTAAATCTAATAATAACCTTCCAATAGGAGGTTCCACTTTTAAGAAGTGGTTAAGCCTTATACGCTCAACTGCGTCTGGATTAGCAAAAAACATACGTGCGCGAATAATTTTTGATTTAAAGAATATGGTAGCTTCGCCCTCTCGCTGCTCTTTAAGATCTTGCAAGTCTAATCGTGCACGCTTTTCTGAAGAGGCACTGCGACTATCCATATAATTATTTAACATACTGTTTGCATTTGTTTGAAATGAATCTACCTTTGTAACATAAGACTCACCTGCAGTCTTTGAGAAAAACTCCCACGTTTCTTGTGGATCTTCAAGTTTCATACAAATTTTAATGTTAGTATTTGCTCCAATAGAGGCCGCCTCTTCTTTGGATGCTTTTTGAAAAGCTGGCAAATCTTGTCCGGCAAAAATGACAGAAAAACCTAAAGAACGTGCTTGCGCTGGCACTACAGCAAATCCTTTCACCGCATAATAACCATACTCATCCAAAATACACATATAGGGTGATGCGGCAGACGTTGGCTTACGTGTCACAATTTCTTTATAAGTTCCTTCGATCGCATCACCCAATCCTGCTGCCATCATCGCTTTCAATGAAGAAATAATCACTTTTCCCAAAATGGCTAATTCATCTGGAGATTTTTCTAATGCAGGCAATAGCACCACAAGAATGCGACGATTTAACACTACATCTTTTAGATCAGCTTCTGCTAAATTTGTACGGATAATATGCCCATAAGTATCAGCGAGCGAACCGAATACACGAGTCAATTGCATCGTGATAAAACCATGTTGCTCTAATACTTGCGAACCCTGCTTACCCTTTTTGGTACGATCATAGCCTGGCAAGTTAATCAGATAATTCACAATAGGTTCAAGCACCATTTCAGGTGTATCAGCTAAGCTTACGGGTTCTTGATTATCACGAATAAACATTTTATCGATGCCGATCGCTTCTAAGCGGGGCAATTCAAAGTAATTACGAATGGTATTAGCGTCTAATAAAATTTTCCCTGTATCACGCATATAAACTAACACTTTCATCAATGCTTCAACGAAAACGATAGCGCGGCCTTTCCACATATCCCCATCTGAACCGCCGCCGCCTGTATCCATCAAGCTTACAACCAGCTGGGTTAACATACTCGATGAACCATTACAAAATGGATTCATCGTATTGGATAAACGTTTTTCCTGAGCGCCTACAATATCACGCGCACCCGTCATAAAATTAATTAATAAAATATCATCTTCACGCCCCATAAAGCGCACCATCGAAAAAACTTTGGCAAACAAACTGTTGTCGCCTTTTCCATCGACGTAAAGAAAGCCACTACCCTGCACTAATGCATTAAAGGCCAAAGAAACTAACGCTTCTGTTTTACCACTACCTGTAGAACCAAAAATAAGAACGTGCGTACGCATATCATCATTATTGAACCAAAGCTCTTCACTATTGGTTTTTCGATTACCAAAAAAACTAATGCCTCGCGCTTTACGCGGCTTACCTGTATTTCCAGCTTGGGGATCATTATAATCTAAGGCGCCAGAACGCATCGGCATACGAAAAGGTAATTTGAACTCTCGCGTATAAGCATAGAAAAAAACCCAAATTGCAATCAACGTAGTTAAATCACACAAGGCAGGGAAAAAAACCACCACCATTGCAAAACCAATGAGTAAAGTAGCACTTTTAATGGGATCTTTGAAAAAATCAACTGTCTTCATCCCGAGCGTACGGGTATCTCGCAATAACATTTGCGGTGCGAGTTCTTGATTCTCATCTAAACCACGTTGTTGCATAATTGCTAAGTCCCTGCCCTTAGTCTATCTCATCTGGACGATAAACCACTTCTTGTAAAACCTGTTCTAATGCATTGGTTGCTTCTTCTACCATGGGTACCAATAACCGTCTCCCCAACCGCTTCTCAGCTATCCAATGTGCATAAGGTCCTGCCACTTCTGCAAATGGAGTTTGTCGCCCAACCGTATTCAGCATATACCAAAGCCGTCGATCTACGGGTTTCAGCCATAAAAAATCAGCAGATGCTTGCACCCCATCCTCTCTCGCGATTTCAAGCATCGAAGCCATGACAGAGAGCGTATAACCATGTCCTTCCATCACTTTCTGAACAGCTTTTAAGCCTTGATACTTCTTACATAAAGCATCCGCTCCAGAAAAATTTAATTTTTTCTGTGAGGAGGCGCTAATTTGTGCTAGTAAATCAGCTGCCGCTTTAGTGTCACCCCCATTGCGAGCTGCGAATGCAGCAAATAAGGCACGAATATGCGGCGGCAACTTATCAAGACCCGGCCATAACGCGCCTACTTGCATAGAAAATATTTTATTGGCTTTGCCGCGCCTTAAAGTCACTTCAATGCGGTTCCGGTCTTTTTGTAAAGAACCTTCTTTAGGTACGGCTTTAAATTCATCTAATAATTTATAACGTTTACAAAATTCCATAGGGGTCAGAGACATTGCCCACGGACCTTTATCAAGAGCGACCTTATTAAGCTTGAGCCCAAGAACAGGCGTAATCTGCGGCCAATTAGCTTTTTCTGCCTCGGCCAACGCGGTCATATCATAAGCACGTTTAAAGCTACGCGTAGAATTGGAATAGTAAATAATGAAAGCCAAAACAACAATGATTAATACAAAAGGGAAACGTAAGTAATTTCCTACAGCTTCCCCGAGCAGGGATACTTCATGAAAAGTAAATTTTGTGGGATCTGTTGTAATGATAATGGTACGTACGTCATCAAGTTTGTGTGTAAAAACACTGACAAGAGCGATTTCCCAAAGCTTGAGCGTTAAATAAAAACTAACAATATTTTTTTTAAAACCATACCAAATACCAGCGCCAGCAATAAAAGCAGCGCCAATAATCCACAATATTCCCATGGAATTATCAGGTTGGCCTTGTTGTCCGCCTCCTCCAGCCATGGCTTAGCACCTAGATGACATATTAGACGTTACGCGGAAATAAACTCTCCGCACTCCATACTTCGTTGGGTCTACCCTTTTTGCTTCTCTTTGATTTCATCTAACATCTTACAATCAATGCAAAGCGTGGCAGTGGGTCTTGCTTCGAGACGACGTAACCCTATTTCTACGCCGCACACTTCACAATAACCATACTCTTTATTAACAAGAAGCTGTAATGATTCTTCGATTTTTTTAAGTAACCGGCGTTCACGATCACGCGCTCGTAATTCCAGGCGGAACTCTTCTTCTTGGCTAGCACGGTCGTTGGGATCTGGATAATTAACAGCATCGTCTTTCATGTGATGCACGGTACGGTCTGCTTCTTCCATGATGCGCTTGCGTGATAGCGTGAGTATTTGCTTGAAATGATCGCGCATGGTAGAGCACATATACTCTTCTGTCTTTTTAGCCTTGTACGGCTTAATACCCAAGACTTCCAAACTCGGCTCTAAAATATCTTTCGTGGCCACTAAAGCTCTCCTACCTAAACAAAATCCTTTCAGAAGTATATATCAAAAACCCCGCTTGTCACACGGTTTAATCCTGAAAAATCTTGTTTAGATACTATGTCCTTATAGCCAGCTTCTAAAAACTTGCGTTGTACTGATTCTGCTTGAGAGAATCCATGCTCTAATAGTAACGTGCCGCCGGGTTTTAAATAGGATTTTGCTTCATTGATAATATGCTGGATATCTTTCAGGCCGCTCTCTCCGGAAATCAATGCTAGTGCGGGCTCGGTTGCTAAAACGCGGGGCTCTAGGTGTGGATCATTTTCAGCGATGTAGGGTGGGTTGCTTACAATAATATCGAAGCGAGTTTGGGGTAAGGCTTCGCACCATTTTCCTTGGCTAAAAATAATGTTGTTGATTTCTAAGCGTGTTGCGTTTTTTTTTGCTACGTTTAGAGCGGCTTCGCTTATATCTGTTGCATAGAGAGTCCAATTGGGTTTTTCGTGGGCTAGTGCTAATGCAATAGCGCCGGAGCCGGTGCCTAGATCCGCGACTAATAAAGGCGTTTCTTTTGAGTATTCTAAAATAAGTTCAACAAGCAACTCTGTCTCTGGTCTTGGGATTAATGTATCTGGTGTCACTATTAAATCTAATGACCAGAATTCGCAATGGCCGGTTAAATAGGGGATGGGATATCCTTTTGTTCTTTTTTCGATAGAATTAGCAAAGGAAGATTGCTCTATTTCTGATAATTGGCGGTCGAGATGCGCATATAAATAGCTGCGTTGTACGTTTAGCACATAGGCTAATAGGACTTCGGCGTCTAATTTAGGGGTAGATGAAATAGGAGCAAGCTGAAGGTTTGCTTCGTCTAATACTTGTTTGACAATGCGCACGAATGACAACCTCCACAACTTAACCGCTTTAATCATGCCCGTGTCTCAACTCTCGTCATTGCGAGCGCGAGCGAAGCAACCTAGTCTTTCAGCGCTGCTTTTGTAAGCTTATGCTGCTAATCAGCTATGGAAAGACTAGGTTGCTTCGCTCACGCTCGCAATGACGAGAGTTGAGGCTATGGACATAATTACAAAAAAAGATTCGTGATTATGGCTTAACTTAATCCCCTATTTGCGCCAACAAATCTGCCTGATATTCATGTATCAATGCATCGATTACCGGACGTAAGTCGCCTTCCACGATTTCAGATAATTGATAGAGCGTCAGGTTAATCCGATGATCTGTTAATCGACCCTGTGGAAAGTTATAAGTACGTATACGCTCAGAACGATCGCCTGTTCCTACCAAATCACGTCGTGTATCCGCTTGCTGTTGTTGCTGTTTGCGACGCTCCTCTGCCAAAATTCTCGCTTTTAAAAGAGACATGGCGCGCGCTCGGTTCTTATGCTGAGAACGCTCATCTTGGCACTCAACGACAGTACCGGTTGGGATATGGGTAAGACGAATAGCAGAATCTGTTTTTTGCACGTGCTGACCGCCTGCGCCTGACGCGCGAAAAGTATCTACGCGTAAATCAGCGGGATTAATTTCGATATCTTCAATCTCATCCACTTCAGGCATCACGGCTACTGTGCAAGTTGAGGTATGCACACGTCCTTGCGCTTCAGTCTCAGGCACACGCTGCACACGATGCACCCCCGATTCAAATTTAAATTGTGAATAAGCGCCCTGCCCTATAATACGGGTGATCACTTCTCTATAACCGCCGTGTTCGCCATGATTTGCGCTCACCAACTCAATTTGCCAGCGTTGTGTTTCAGCGTAACGTGTATACATGCGATATAAATCACCTGCAAAAATAGCCGCTTCATCCCCACCCGTTCCGGCACGAATTTCTAAAAATATATTACTGTCATCGTGTGGATCACGCGGCAACAATAAAAACTGCAATTCTTTTTCTAATAACTCAAGCTGCTCTTCTTCGCTTTTTAATTCTTGTTTTGCAAGCATTTGCATTTCTGCATCTGCTTCATTTAATAATTCTTTTGCGTCTTCAATATGCTGTTGGCAGATGCCATATTTCTTAAACGCCTTAACGAGAGGTTCCAACTGCGAATATTCTTTTGATAATTCACGAAATTGATTTTGTTTTGAAATAATGCCCGCATCAGACAACAATGCACTCACTTCTTCATGACGCTCAACTAATGTTTGTAACTTTTTTTCTATGGAAGGCTTCATGTTAATTCCGGTTCTAATTCAGAAATGGCAAATAATTCTTGGGCTAATTGTAATAATTCAAAACGACCTTCATGGCCTGCTTGACGTAATTGCACTGTAGGCGTGTGGAGCAATTTATTGCTCAACGCATGAGAAAAGCTCGCTAATACTGCAGCAGGGTCATCGCCGCGATGTAATTGTTTTTTAGCTTTGTCTAACTCAATACAGCAGAGTTCTTCAACTTGACGACGATAAGCGCGAATCGTAACAGCCACTTTCTCTAACGAATTTAACCACATCATAAAATCATGGCTTTTTTTCGCAATCATTTCACGCGCTTTATCTGCCGCGTGCTCACGGCCCTGTAAATTTTGGTGAATAATCGCTTTCAAATCATCAATACAATATAAATGAACAGAATCGAATTCCGTAACTGAGGGTTCTACATCGCGTGGCACAGCAATATCCACGATAAATAACGGTTTGTGACGCGTTGTTAATACTGATTGCGTGATGATTGGCGTCGGGCTTCCTGTTGCTGAAATGACAATATCCGCATCCGCTAATGCATCGGTTAGGTTTGTCATGCAAATCGCGTCACTCTGATATCGATCGGCTAGCTCAGTTGCTTTTTCCATACTGCGATTTGCGACCAACACTCGTTTCGGTGAATGCGGTTGTAAATAACGCATCGCCAATTCCGCTGCTACACCGGCACCCATCAGCAAAATTGTCGCTTGATTTAATTCAGCCGGATAACGCTCCTTAATAAAGCTCACTGCCGCAGAAGATACTGACACAGGACACGCACCAATCGCTGTTGTTGTTCGTACTTGTTTCGAGACTGAAAATACTTCTTGGAATAACCGATTAAACAACGTACCTACCGCAGACGCTGCACAACTTTCCGCAAACGCATCTTTCATTTGCCTGAGAATTTCAGACTCACCCAGCACCATGGAATCTAATCCACATGCCACATTCATAATATGCTCTATTGCAGCTTGATCGCGATAACAGTAAAGAAACGGCAAAATATCGGTATGCGAAAGTCGATGCTGCCTACAAAACCAATCCACTACTTCTTCAACATCGTCCGCAACGCAGTATAGTTCTGAACGATTGCAGGTGGATAGCAATACAGCTTCGTTAATATTTTCTTGGGTCTGCAAGTCGTTTAAATAGAGTGCGATTTTTTCTGACGAAAAAGTGACCTGCTCTCGTAATGCAACAGGAGCTGTTTTGTGGTTTATTCCGCAGACTATAATAGGCATAGGGGTGATAGCTGTCTTGTTAAGTGGGGGTATTCTAAGCGAAATTGCGGAGAAAAGCCAAAAAACACTTGGGTTATTCTAGAGAATGGAGCTTTTTGTTCACACAATCATTGAGGTGATGCTATTGATCGAACTCCTTCTCCCGCACTAGATAGTATTTTTAATTATCGCCTGAGGGCGGGAGAAGGAGTTCGGTCAATGGCGTCTATACAATGATTGTGTGTTTATAAAAAAGCTAGATAGTTACAGCTTATCGCTATGCAGCTGCTGCATCGCTTTTTGATACGACCCCTCTAGCATGAGCGGTATTACTTTATTAACCTCTTCAAACGCCCTATCAATTTGTTCACGCTCCTCTTTTTTGGGGGGCTTGAGCACATAATCAACAACTTCCTTGCTGGTTCCGGGATGCCCTACCCCAATCCGCAACCGATAAAACTTGTTCGAACCCAGATGCTGAATAATATCGCGCAATCCATTATGCCCTCCATGTCCGCCATCGAATTTAAGTCGCACATCGCCAACAGGCAAATCAATCTCATCATGCAATACTAAAATAGCTTCGGGGGGGATTTTATAATAGCTAGTCAAAGCTTGAACAGCTTGACCGCTATTATTCATAAAAGTGGTTGGAATAAAGAGGTGGCAATCGTGGTGATGGAGCTGCGTAAAACAATGCAGTCCTTGAAATTTAGTAGTGTGGCGCAAAACAGCATGGGATTTATGTGCAAGTTCTTCTACGAACCAAGCACCCGCATTATGACGCGTTTTTTCGTATTCAGCGCCTGGGTTGCCTAAACCCACTATGAGTTGGATACCCTTCGTTTGCGCCATACGTTCTCCTGTTACGTAATCTTTTATCTATATCGTGAATGTGCCCGTGCCATCAACCCCGTCATTGCGAGCGTGAGCGAAGCAACCTAGTCTTTTCAGAGCTGATTAGAACCATTTGGGCTCAAAAGCAGCGTTGAAAACCTGGGTTGCTTCGCTCACGCTCGCAATGACGGGGTTGATGGCACGGGCACGCTCACGAAGTACTAAAAAATAGATCGTTATTCTTTACTACCTTTAGCCTCATCACCTGCTGGCTGCGCAGCCTCACCTTCAGCAGGCGCTTCCTCACCTTCAGCCGCTTCAACTACAGGTTCTTCTTCAATAATACGAGGAATATGCAGAGAAACAACAGGTAAATCATGGCCTTCTACGCCATGCGCAAATGCCACAAGCTCAACACCATGAGGTAATTTAACTTCACTTAAATGCATTGTTTGATCAAGCATGAATTGGCCAAGATCAATTTCAATAAATTCAGGCAAATTCGATGGCAAACAAGAGACTTCTACGTCACTGATGTTATGAGAAAACACACCGCCTTCTTTTACACCTGGCGCATCTTCAGCACCGATAAAGTGTAATGGCACGTGCATATGCAATTTTTGATCTGCTCTGACGCGCAAGAAATCCATGTGAGCAATACGTGGCTTTGCGGGATTACGCTGCATTGCCTTTAAAATAACTTTTTCACCTTTACCGTTGATTTTAAGCGTTAAAATACGTGAATAAAACGCTTCATTGGTTAAAGAATGGAACATTTGGTTATGATCTAAAGTAAGCGAAACAGCCGCTTCACCAGCGCCATAGACAACAGCAGGCACTTTATTAGCATGACGTAGGCGGCGGCTCGCACCTTTCCCTATATCGTCACGAAGTTGAGCGTCAATTTCGAATTTATTCGTTGACATGATTTTCTCCAAAAAAAATAAATAAAAATACTTACCCCTGCGACCAGGGTAAGGGAGGGCGTATTCTAAAGAAAGGATGGATTTAGTGCAATATATTTGAACCTCAAATGCCTTACGATATGACCCCCGCTATAGCTAAAATCACACGACAAAAGTATATTTTTAAGACTTCATGCAGCATATGCATAATATAATCAACAGGTTAAAAAAGAACACAAAAACCTTTTCTAGGTGAAAATAAAGCATAACTCTTCTATAATTGATCTATAATCAAAAGATATATCATTCTTTGATCAAAACAAAGGGGGCTTGCTATGCCTGGACATAAAATACCAAACCATAATGAGCAAGACGGCGAAAAAAAAGATGACGTTACGCTTGATGTTAACTTTAATAATGTATCACTATGCCGCTTAGGGTTTAGGGACGAACTTATTAGGATTCGCAACACTTATCTGCAACCTCTCAAGTTGTATGATGGTGTTGTTGCGTCGGAGAAAGAAAAAACAACATTTACAATTAAAGAAATAGGCAACCAATTTAACCTACTAGAAAAATTAGAAAAGATAATTTCAGCCCCTAGAAACGCTGACAAAAACAAAGATTTAAGAATAATTAAAGAGTATAAAGTAATATTACTTACTGTCCTTTATGACAGAATACGAAATCCAAATCTAGATTCAGGCATTCCTCTTCCACCCATTGAATTGCCGTGGTACGAAAAAATATGGCCTGGAATCAAAAGCGCCTTCAACACTCTCCTTAAATACCTACAATTTCTTGCATTAGGTTTAACGAAACTGGCCGCACTATTCCTTCCTATCCTTGCTTTAACAGAAGGAATTCCTTTTATTGCTTCTTTTTTTTCAATACAAATAGCCGTTACCACATCACCTATATTACTAGCTACACTCACAGCCTCTGCTGCAACAATTTCTTTGGTAAGTGTTTATTATTATCTTCCTTATTTATTGCAATGGCTAGGCATCACATCACCCGCCAATCAAGACAAGTCTCTCACTCAAATCGCTCAAGAAAAATGTACTATTATGGGGAAAATTAATAACAGATTAGAACAAACGTTGCTTAATTTAAATAGCTCCCAATATAAAGCGCTGGCAAATATTATCAAACCCATTAACGAGCAAATAACACACCTTAAAATTAAAAACAATCTTACTCCTCACAAGCAAAGCCTTAAGATCAAAATCGTTCGCTTAGCATTATTCATATTTAACTTAGTCGCATCAGCGCATAGCGCAATAGGCATTGCAAGCCTATTTAGCGTAGCTACCTTATTAGCAAGCGTCTTTGGGAGTGCAAGCGCTGCAGCAAGCTTCACTGCACTTTTACCAGTACTCATTCCAATTTCCAGCGTTGTATTATTTGTAGGATTCTTTTCTTGGGCTCAATTCCTAGTGAGTACTACGGTACTGAATGCTTTAGATCCGGTAGGCGCATCACATGCTCTGTTAACAAAAAGCTTAACAGATTTTCATCCACCATCGCCTGAAACACTCCAAGAAATTTGCGATAAAAAGATGGATGAAGAGCGTATGCCGCTGACGCAAGAGTCACTAATACGCAGTCTATCCCCGGTAGCTGAGAAAAAAAGGATTATTCATGCTAATATGTATAATCTACTCAAAGACTCTTCGGGTAACAATCAATCTTCTAACGATGAAAAGATTATTGATACTACCAGTATAAAATCATTATGGAACAAAGTGTTAAAGTCGGCGCCAGTAGCAACTGAAAAAAAGCTACTGTCTAATGAGGAATATACGCAGCTTAAAATGAATCAGCATGAAAAAGGGGTGAAACCAGCGAATGACTCTTCTGCTACTTCAAAAAAGTCTAATCCAAAAACATCCGGCTTAAAGAACCAGCCCCACTAATACGACGAATTGCTTCAGCAATCATATGGCTTAATGTAATTTGGCGAATACGGCTTGATTTAGCAGCACTCTCATGCAAAGTAATCGTGTCTGTCACAATTAATTCATCTAAGGAAGATGATTCAATGTTTTCGATAGCCTTTCCAGATAAAACAGGATGCGTGACATAAGCAACTACTTTAGCCGCACCGTGCTCTTTTAAAGCATCAACTGCTTTGGAAAGTGTGCCTGCTGTGTCCACAATGTCATCCACAATAATACACTCACGGTCTTTAACATCACCGATAATATGCATTACTTGTGCTTCATTGGGTTGTGGACGACGCTTGTCAATAATGGCAAGGTCTGCGCCAGTTAATCGTTTTGCAATAGCGCGAGCACGGATAACGCCTCCCACATCAGGCGAAACCACCATAATATTTTTATAATTCTTACCGTAAATATCCTCTAGCATAATAGGCGTGCTGTAGAGGTTATCGACTGGCATATAGAAGAACCCTTGGATTTGATCTGCATGCAAATCAACGGTGACCAAACGGCTAATCCCGACTGACGCCATCATATCGGCTACGATTTTGGCGGTAATAGGTACGCGGGCTGAACGCACTCGTCTATCTTGTCGTGCATAACCAAAATAAGGCACAACGGCAGTAATTCTAGCAGCTGAAGCACGTCTCAGTGCATCAGCCATAATGATCAATTCCATTAAGTTATCGTTCGTAGGCGCTGAAGTAGATTGAATTAGAAATATATCGCGACCGCGTACATTGTCTTGAATCTCAACCATGATTTCGCCATCACTGAACCGGCCTACTAAGGCTTTGCCTAATGGTAAGTTAAGATGTTCAACGATACGCTGGGCAAGCTCTTGATTGGCATTGCCGCTAAAAATCATTATTTCAGGCACTGGAAGAATCCTTACGTGTATGGATAACAAGTTACTCACTTCTCTTCCCTCATGATGAGCGAAGGTGGGTGAGTAATTACATTTATTATTAGAATATGGCTGGGGTGCTAGGGATCGAACCTAGGAATGCCGAGATCAAAACCCGGTGCCTTACCGCTTGGCTACACCCCAAATGAATACTGATATAATCAGGGCGCTATTTTGCTGACGAAGTAGCAGGGTGTCAATCAGAACTTTTAAATTTCCCACTGGTTTACGATAATTTTTATCTTGATGCGTGAATTTTCCAAGGTCAGCTTGGTGGGTAGATCCATTTGGTTCACGGCACTGTAACGTAAATAGTCAATTATCCAACCTGCCTGGCTCAAGTGTGTCAGATGGTGAGATGAGTCAAACTGCATGTTTGAAGGCGAACCCTTAGCAGGCAACCCTCGAATCCAATAGAATAGATCTGACACTGGGAGCTGCCACCCGGTTTGTTGTGCCAACAATAGCTCGGGCGATGCTGCATTAAATTTTTTACCTTCAGCCGTTTCTAAAGAAACATGCCCGGGTTGGCCATAGATCTTTATTGCACCAATACCTAAGGGGCCATACAACAATATGCTATAGTCTCGGCCATGTTGCTGCCACTTAAGATTGGCTGTGCCGCCTTGGTTGTCTGCATAGGTGTGCACGGCCATGGCTGCGGTGATATCCCAGGTTTGTAACTTTGCTAGGGTTGTTGAGCGTTCTTGCCAGGAAAGGGTTTGATTCAATGGGGTAGGCTGTTCGGGCAGGGTTGCACAGCCTGCTAGACTGAAGATCAGGAATAGAAAAATGTAAAATCGCAAAGTTCGCATGGGCATAGGATAAAAGCATACAATAAACACCCTGATTTAGCGAGCTGTTGCTTTATTCGTGCCTGCGCCTCAATCCTTGTCATTGCGAGCGTGAGCGAAGCAACCTAGTCTTTTCAAAGCTGATTAGTACCATTGAAGCTCAAAAGCAGCGTTGAAAGAC
>DHJK01000113.1:0-10184 GCA_002404295.1 Legionellales bacterium UBA4722 | reverse complement strand
GCTCACGCTCGCAATGACGGTGATTGATAAATTTCTCTGGAATAATGGATGTATACCAAGGATAATCGCCATCCTGATACAAATCACCTCGTGGAATACAAATTATGGGCATCAAATGCGGTATTGTCGGTCTACCGAATGTAGGCAAATCAACGCTTTTTAATTGTTTAACAAAAGCAGGCGTAGATGCTTCGAATTATCCTTTCTGTACTATTGAGCCGAATGTGGGCGTTGTGCCTGTGCCTGATCCACGATTAGCGGCACTAGCCAAAATCGTTAGTCCGCAAAGAATACTACCCACCACGATCGAATTTGTAGATATCGCAGGATTAGTTAAAGGCGCAGCCCAAGGTGAAGGGCTTGGCAATAAATTTTTAGCCAATATCCGTGAAACAGATGCCACCGCTCATGTTGTACGTTGTTTCGTCAATGATGATGTTATCCACGTCGCAGGTAAAATTTCACCGCTGGATGATATTGAAATCATCAATACTGAGCTTTCACTCGCTGATCTAGAAACAGTTGAACGCGCTTTACTGCGCGCAAACAAACTTTCAAGAAGTGGAGACAAGGCAGCAGTAGCTGAAGTCGCTCTACTTGAGAGAGTACGAGAGCAATTGAACAAAGGGCAGCCTGCACGCGTACTTACATTTAGCAAAGAAGAAAAAGACCGTCTCAAGCTGCTACAATTATTGACGCTTAAACCTACATTGTATGTTGCAAACGTTGCTGAAGATGGCTTCACTAATAATCCGCTATTAGAACAAGTAAAACAGTTCGCTGAAAAAGAAGGTGCGAGCGTAGTCGCTGTGTGCGCTGCTATAGAAGCTGAAATTGCTGAACTTGATGATGAAGGGAAAAAAGAATTTCTAGCTGAACTCAAACTAGATGAACCTGGCTTGGATCGTGTGATTCATGCTGCCTATAAATTACTTGGGCTCGATACTTATTTCACCGCGGGCGTACAAGAAGTTCGCGCATGGACTATTCACAGAGGCTCCACTGCGCCACAAGCTGCGGGTGTTATTCATACTGATTTTGAGAAAGGCTTTATACGCGCAGAAATTATTTCTTATGAAGACTATATTCAATACAAAGGTGAGCAAGGGGCGAAAGATGCAGGTAAATGGCGCCTTGAAGGAAAAGAATATCTTGTACGCGATGGCGATGTTATTTATTTTCGGTTTAATGTCTAAGCCAAACAGTTATTAAGATCTCCGCAGCTGAGAAACTGGGCTAGGCTCTTCTACTGCAGGAGTAACTGGAACTTTTGACTGTGGCCCTGGTGCTTGTTTTTTATCTAATTCTACATCCTTATTAGAGGGCGCTGCCACGACTGTCCTAGTCGTTGTAAACATTTTCTTTGAGCTTGCTTCTTTAGGCTTTACGACCTCCACATCTAATATACCCTCCAGATTGAGGCGCTCTTCTTCAGTCGCTTCCGCCGCCGCCACAAGCTGTGTTCTCAAATCCTCTAATGCTGCGCTCGTTTCAGGATCATCTGGATGTATGGCTTTCTCAATCTGTACATACACACTATCTCCTACAGTCAGCGTGACGGCACGATCCAACGCTTTTTCACGTTCTAAGGGATCTAATAATTCCAAGCCTACTTCACCAAAATGCCCCTCGGTCACTGCAGTAAGAAAGCTATCCACTTGGCTAGATGCGTATTGTTTAATGGAGGATAAGGACTCAATACCCTTTAATTTACTTATATAGCCTGATGCCTGGCCTATGATATCAGTCGAGTTCAATGATTTAACTTCTTCTAAATGATATTTCTGTTGCATCGTTAATTTACGAGCCAATTCTTCAATAAATTGATCAGCCTCTCCCGTAGTGGTAAATGAGTTTGCCAGATACGTATTGGCTATTGCTTTTTTTCGTTCTTCATGAAAGTTTACGCCTGCTGCCACTGCATTTGCTGCCACGTCACCACCGAATAGAGTAAAAAAACTGCCAACTATTTTTACATTTGCCGCGGCCTCTTGTGCTGGTGTTAAACGAGCATCTGTCACTTTACCCGAATAGATGGTCTTTGCCGCTAAAAGTTCGGCAGTTAATTTTTTAATAAATGTATAGTAATAGTCGCTTAAAACAGCGTTGTCTGCAATTTCCTTTTTTTGCTCTAATGCTGCCGGATCTATACCGCTCGCTTTAAGGAGCATATCAACATTTTGTTGCAGCTCTCCTACCATTTTCTTAGACTCAGCAAGGCTATCTTGAAATTCTTTTTTTATTTTATCAACGACAGCATCACTTGTTTTATCTACATCGATTTGAATTTCTTTGGGTGTTTTTTCTTCTTTAGCTTGTTGCGCTTCTTTCTCGTCTTGTTCTTTTAGTATAAGGTTAAGGTGCACATCTTCCCGTTTCGCATCTAAGCTGCTTATTAATTTTTCATCCAAGCCATCCAGATTCTTTTCTATTGCTTTATGATAAAAACTCGTTTCCGCTCCGCTCGTATGAAATCTGTATATCGCATTAACATTAACCTCATTCATCAAGCTACCCGCATCTGAAGCGCGCAACATAGATTGCACGTCTTTTGATTTTGATTGAGTCATTTCTTTAAGCAGGTTATACGTGCTCTCCAACGGCTCCCCAAACGGTATTTGACAGGCACTAAACAAAACTCGATTTTCACTTATTATTGTGGCTATGGGGAGACCTGTTTGAACAAGGCTGTCATATAACTGAAAAAGATATTTTATTTGATTTTTGATTTTTTCGTTAGTATTTGGATCATTATTCTGTTTGAGCTTTTCATTTAGCTCTCTAGACGTTGCATATAATAAAGCAGCAAGATTGGCTCTTACTGCAACTTGCGCGCTATATTGTTCGTTGTCCTGAGTGGGCGTCTTCAATGAGTTTAATAAATTATTTCTTACATGCTGGATCTCTTGCACTGCAGATGCATTTTCCTCTAATTTGTTGAATACAATTCCAATCATACCGACTAACTTTACAGATGTCTGCTGAGTTTGCACATGATCGTTATGAATTTTAAGCAATGCATTCTGATTTAGTATGACTATAGATGGTGAAAATATCTTTTGTTGAAATGGGATTGCAATCAAATTTGAGGGTGAGTCGAGTTGATTTAATTTTCTTTCCCCAGCAAAATTAATCAAATTGCCTTCTGGACGGTTGTGGAAATCAAGAAGCGCTTGATATTCTTTTGCAGACGCAGAATCTTTTTCTTTGGCTTGACCCAAAGACAGGCTGACAAAATCAGCTTGGCCAATCAGCTCTTGTCCTGGGGGCAAAAATTCATCTATAATTTTTTGAAAAGTGGATCCCTTATTTCCTGTATCTATAAGTTGAGCAGAAGCATATGATTCTTTTTTTGCGTTTTCTTTGATCTCAGCTAATGAATAATTAGTTGAGATGAGCTGGCCATAGATGAAAAGTGCTGTTTTTATATTGTTGCGCTCTCCCTCCTTCAAATCTGAGCCTGGGCCCGTCCTGTCTTTTGCAATAGCATAGGCAAGAAAAGATGCGGCAGCAGCAGCACGTCTTTGTATTTGCAAGCTGATGAGGGGATCACCGCTGGGGTTGCCACTCAAAGTCCATGCGTTCTTTAAACGATGATAGGCAAATTTAGCAGCTGTGTTTGCGCTATCCCTCGTTTTTTTATGAAATATATTTTTTGCTTTATCTTTGTCATGGCCATTACTAACACAGATGGCATTGTTTAGGAATTTTAACGATTCGTCAGTCTGCCTCTTTTCAGGCTGTAGTATTCTTTGTTTTTGTGCGCACGCACCATGAATTAAATCTCCTTTTTTCAGTTCAGCACGCACCTCCACTCGTTTTACTCTGCCTTCTGCTGCTTTTGCTTGAGTCTTCAATCGAGTATTCATTCCAACAACAATAGCTGTTATTTTTGTCACATCATCTTCGATGCTTTTTGCTTCACTTTTTATTTGTGCAAGTATATCTTTTGACTCTCTTTCCCCTGAGATTTTTTTTATCTCCGCCATTTCTTCTGAATACTTTGGAGATTCAAGTTGTTGACTTTCATTTTTGAAGTCAAGCATTTTTTGTTTTATGCTAAGCAACGCGTCTTCTGCTACTTTTGATTCGACCCGCGGACGCGTATCTTGTAAGCACAAAATGGCTTCTTGTAGTTTAACTTCATTTAAACTAACAGGCGGTGGAGACTCGGATAACTCAACGAGTATAGCCTTTAATTGTTTCTCTAATAGGTCTTTGGCCCTGTCTGAGCTGGTTTTCCATCCAAAAATTCTGCTCCAAATGGATTGTGATTTTTTGATCGTTTGACTATATTGTTGAATATCGTTTATCTTTAGTAATAAAAAAGGTTTTATTGAATTTGTATCGAGCGCTATCAGTATCATTGGCTGCACAGCAGGAGGCATAGCATGGTTTGCAAGAGTATTTTTTTGTTCGATTAATATGCTGATTGCTTCTTTTATTTCATTGAGTCGCAGTTCTTTTAATTGCACAGATTTATTTGTTTTTTCTGATGGTACAAACCCGGGTGATTTATCTATATATGCTACGAATTCATCACGAGCATTCTTTAATGCCTCAATTTTATTGTCTATTGCTGTTTGTTGGATTTTTATTTCTTGAACAAGTTGATTGTTATGTTGTTCGAAATACTCTTTGCGCTCTATTTCAGCTACAAACAGACTGCTTACAAAATAATTGTAATCACTATTGACTGCCTTCATTTTGTTATAATTCAAAAGAGTCTTTTGTAATACTCCCGCTGCGACCAGATCTGTTGCTTTTTGCACTGCCTCTATAGCCAGATCATATCTCTCTGCCAGCCCGACGGCTGACATTTTCTCTTCTTGCTTCAATTGAGCGACGAGATTGAGCAAGGCTACATCTTGTGTATTTTCTGGGATGGCATTAATAATAGCTTGCACGAAGCTTGTTCGTTCTACCTCATACGCAAGAACACCTTCTCTTGCATTTTTTGCTTCATCATCCTCATTAAAAGTGGTGCTACCGCTGACTGCCATTATCCACCTCCGACCCATCTAAAAATACTGCTTTCCATCTGTTTAATGCAGTATAGTCTGTTATTAATTATAATATGGATAAATACCTATTTCTACATTTCAACCCATTGAATGCACAGCATATTATTACTTGTTCTTTGCATTTTGCAGCACTATTTGATAGCATTGTCCTAATTGAAATAATAGATAAAAGCACCATGAAAAAAGCATATACCCTTTCTTTACATATTTTTCGACGCGACCTGCGTCTTCAAGATAATACAGCATTGATTGAAGCCCTAAAGCAATCTGAACATGTAGTTCCGTGCTTTATTTTTGACAAAAGACAAATAGAAGAAAATAATTATAAAAGTCTAAACTCGATTCAGTTTATGGTGAATTCATTAAATGAATTGGATCAGGCGTTAAGAAAAAAGAATAGTCGTTTATATTTTTTTTATGGCATTGCTGAAGAAATCATAAAAACTTTAATTTTGGAGATGCCTATTCGGGCGATATTTCATAATCGTGATTATACGCCTTTTAGTCAATTTCGAGACAATCATATTGAAGATGTTTGCCAGCAGAATAATGTGGATTACCATTGCTATGCTGATGCGCTTTTGCATGAACCAGAAGAAGTATTAAAGCACGATGGAAAACCTTACACTGTGTTTACACCTGCGTTTAGAAAGGCAAGTTTATTATTAGTTCGTAACTCTAAAAAAAATAACTATGGTAATTATTACCATAAACCGATTACTTTTTCTAATGATGATATTATCAAAAAACTATGCAAAAATATAAATCCAAATCTGCTGGTCAAAGGCGGTCGAAATGAAGCGCAAATGTTACTTAAAAAAATCTCTGCGTTGGGTGATTATAAAATATTACGCGATTATCCAGCAAAAGCGGCTACTTCAAAGTTATCGGCGCATTTAAAATTTGGCACGCTTTCCGTTCGAGAATGTCATGAAGTTATTTGTGATGTATTTGGCAAGCATCATACATTAATTAATGAGTTGCATTGGCGTGATTTCTTTACACATATTGCTCATTATTTTCCACATGTGTTTGAGAGTGCTTTTCATCGAAAATATAATGCGCTCACCTGGAGTTATAATGAAACACATTTTCAAGCATGGTGTGATGGACAAACCGGGTTTCCTATTGTGGATGCCGGCATGCGAGAATTAAACACCACGGGTTATATGCATAATCGAGTGCGTATGATTACAGCTTCTTTTCTTGTGAAAGATCTGCATATCGATTGGCGTCGCGGGGAAAAATATTTTTCTAATCAACTTGTTGATTATGATCCTGCTGTGAATAACGGCAATTGGCAATGGGCTGCTTCAACTGGGTGTGATGCTCAGCCTTATTTTCGAATTTTTAATCCGTGGCTACAACAGGCTAAGTTTGATCCTGATTGTGAATATATAAAACGTTGGGTGCCTGAGCTTGCCGAACTGTCTAATAAAGTTATTCATACATTGTATGATGCAAAATCGCTACACACCCCACATTATCCGACGCCGATAGTAAGTCATTCTATCGAAAGTAAAAAAGCACAATTGCTTTATAAATATATTCATTAAATTGTGCTTTCGGTTTGGTATTAATGCTGTTAAAAACAATACGGGAGTTGATCAACGTTCTGATACATGTTTGCAGTTACCGAGGAGACGACAAGGGGGCCAACGCAATAAATGCTTGAAATATAGGCTGAACCTAGGTAGATTGCGCCATAAATAACTACTTTAATCATTAAAATAGTCAGGGGGAGCAATGCATTCACATAGCGAAAAAAGCAGGTTAAATGCGGCGAAAGATAAATTAGAATTATGGCTTCAAGAATATGTTCAAACAAACTATAAAGCTAAAAAGGAGATAAGCGTTGCAAAAATAGTTGAAAAATTAAAATCTGATTTAGATGAATTTCTACATAGCAAAAGTAAAGTTATCAGCTTGAGCGCGAGTAATTTTATTGCTGAAATGTGCGACACCGCGGCATGCAATATAGCTCCTCAAGCTGATTTCGCGGTACATAAAGCTGCTAACGCAGCTCAACGAGCAAATAGAGCAACAAATCTTATTGCTGCATCTATTGCCAACCCAGACAAATCTAAAGCCGAATTAATCACCATGGTAGAAGCTCTAGATGCTTCTAATATAGATTCACAGATACCTACCGCCCCAAAAAAGAAGAAAAAGAAAAATAAAAGCACTAATACCATTGAAGATAATTCAGACGAACAAGAATCGAAGAAATCACTTTCAACGTCAAACATCTTAGCTGTATTACGTGAAGCCCCAGCAGCGAGCACAACTAATGAAGCTGACCCTTTAATTGTATCGTCAGACCACGTTCCTGAACTCAAAATGCCGTCGAACATCAAAAAGTTAATAGACATGCCTCGCGATGCTCAATTTTGGGAATGCATTCATGAAGGGTTTTTAAATGGTTCTGGGAAATCCTTTCTAACTACCCTACAAGGGTATGGTGTGTTTCAAGCTTTATTTCCACCAGCCAGCGAAGATGCCAAGATAATTAATGAAAAAAACGATGCTTGGTTCAAAGCAAGATTGCATCTTATGGACTCAATTCATGTGAATAATCAACCGTCTTATGAAAGAAGCGCACAGTCATTTAATCCACATACACTTGCTGCCATGTTAATTGTTAAAGACTTACCTTCTAATCCGTCAGAGGAAGATAAGAGAAACATGTATATGGCATATGAGGCATACAATATACCTTTTTCTTACGATAAATTAAAACCACATATAAACTATTTCTGTGATCGAAAAAGCGAATTTTTAAGAGGCGCTGAGTATACTGTTTATAAGCATTTTAACGTTGAAGAATACGATCCAGATGCTGACAACGGCCCTGTCTTCCCTGCATCCATGCGAAAAAGATCATGAAATTATTTTTAAATAAAGTTTCTGTAAAGAACTCTGCGAGACACGGTTTTGGTGTATTCGCAGAAAAAGGCATTAAAAAGGGTGAAATGATAGAGCAGTGCTATTTTATCTTATCGAAAGGCTATGATCACAGCCTGGAAGATTATTATTTTGCCGCGAACAAAAAGTATGCTGTATTCTTAGGATATGGAAGTATATACAACCATTCCTGCGAATCAAATGCAGACTACAGCATCAATATTAATAAACGTATTGCCACTATAAAAGCATGTAAGAATATAAAAAAGGGAGAGGAAATCCTGATCTCTTATGGAGATACATGGTTTAAGAGCCGTGATTTAGAATCTAAAACCTGATTTGCGGCCAGTTTGAGCTTGCAGACATGAGACGGATAAGATCATGAAGGATTCAGGGGGCTAGACCTGCACAATTGCACTTTTAGATGAATGTGTAATTATACAGGCCTGGCCCTAATGGGCAGTCTAATACGTTATCCTATAACACTAAATCCGCAACTTTATTTTTTAACTGGGCGTTATCATATTTAAACTTTTGTCTTGAAATTAGGTCAAACAAGCTATACGATTTGTACAAAATAACACTAAGGTCATTTTATATGGGTTTAACCTACAGCACTGATCAGTCACAAAATGAAAAATACCCCCGCACCGCAGACGCAAACAAAATAAAAGCATCAAATAAAACCGCTGTATTAAATTGCTCACCCACCCTCACCGATCAAGAAAAAAGCTCATTAGGCGATGCTCACACCCGCGTCGAAACCGGATTATTAAAATTAAAGTTATACAAATTACTATCCGTTTATACCCGCGATCTTCTTATTCAATCTGGCGAATACGCCCTGATCGTTTGTCATGAATTACTAAAGTTAGAAGATGCGGGTCTATTCTCACTCGCTACCATCGAAGCCATCGCTAAAGCACCTCAGCATGCAAGCACTATAACTTTTCTACTCATGGAGCTCAGCAAATCAAAAACTTTATTGGATGTGAGTTTTGCAACTATCACACTTCCTGCATTGAATCGTTATTCAAAATTTAAAATGCTAAGCACCGCTCAAGATGCTGTCACTTTAAAAGCAATCAATGCCATCTGCGATCACTGTGCGTTACCAAAAAATATTATGCTGAATGTAGTTGCCTCATTTTTTAAAACTAGAACAACAAACGTTAAACGGCCAAAGGAAGAAGCCGAACAAAAAGAAGATGAACATATTGTTTTAAAGCGCTCCACCATCACGGCATTTCCTTTCGAGAGATTAAATCAACGTCATTATCCCGTTACTTTGGCAATCAGAGGCACAGAAATGGATAATCCCTCATCTAAAAAATTCAAACGTTAAGCGATAGACGTCAAATTTTTCATGGTGGAAGTAGCTCATGTATGCTCCAGAAGAGTAATGATGAATTCGGGGAAAAAACGGGCACGTTCACGATTAGGTTGGTGAGCATTTAAGCTCACCGTTGAAATGAAAGTCAATAGACTGGATGACTTTGTTGTAGCGATTAAAAATCTAGCGTCATCATTTGACGTCTCATTTTAAATCGAGCATTGTTGAGATTAAGTTTTTTTGAAAAAATCAGCTTCTTCTACATAATGATGAAAATAATCCAGTTGACGCAATGCTTTTTCAGGGCCAAATCTTGAAATTAGTGCTGTTTCAAGCGTATATCCGCGTGGTACATCTATAAGATCGCATTTCTTTTTTACTTCATGCACCACCGTAACAGGGATTTCTTTTTCATAATATTTTATTTCACATAAAGTCACTACCCTATCATCACGCAAATAAATTAAATCGATTTGAAAACCTTCATCATCTCGTTTAAAATAAGGCCCCCATTGCACGACATGTTCTTCGAAACCCATGATTTTTGCTAAGTACATGGCATTTTTAAGGCAAAAATTTTCAAAAGAAAAGCCAAGCCATGAATTCCAAACAGGCTTAACTAATTGGCCAAACAGATTTCTTGTGCGATTAGCGGCAATAAGCTTAATATGTGGTTCTACATATTTAAAATAAAATCGCAAATATTCATCAGTTAATTTATATTTCTTTAATTTGCTATTTGGCTTTTTGTTATAGGGTATATAACTAGTAACAAATAACGCTTTTTCAAGAACATGCTTAGTGTGCGGATAAAGACTTTTAAAATTGCTTTATCCGCACACTAAGTTCTTCACACTGTGTGTGCGGATAAGCGATTTAAATAGATTAATAAATATAATCAATAGATTAGATAGCAAATAAGG
>DHJK01000114.1:3737-6969 GCA_002404295.1 Legionellales bacterium UBA4722 | reverse complement strand
GGTCATGTTATAGCCGCGCTACTTTCTAATAATTTAATTAGTTATAAAATCAATAAGATAGCATATTCATAAAAGATATAATTGTTATTTATGTTATATATGCTATAATTCAGAACATAAAAGATGCCGTAATGGAAATAATTAATACCCAGTGGGGACTAAATTCTTACTTAGAACTAAAGAGCAAACGAGTATTTACTGATAGCGAATACCGTGAGGTATTGAAACCAGATGTGATGCTCTTACAAGATTTCCCCAATAATGAAAAGTTTAACCAAAACAAATTTTGGTCGCCAGCAGAAGATCACAGCGGAAAGATAATTACGGATTGCTACAAAATGAAATGGCACTAAATTGGCAACGGACGCATACAGTTGAGATTGACTGTTATGATTAGGGAAAATCAATGCTTCCTATGCGAAGCATACGTTAAGGAAACCGAAAAAAGGCAATTAGCAAAGCTAAAGACATACGCTGAATTGATTAGAAGAGGCCGTTATACAATTTGTGGAAAATGGGAGAAATTAACATGACAGCACAACATAAAGCCAAACGACATCAAGTAATTTCTCACGGAAAAACATTTATTAATGACTCCAAAAAAGTAAATTTATACAAAATAGGCGCCCAAATGAAAGAAAACAAATTGCCTAATATTTTTATAGTGGGAGCTATAGAAACAGCCTTAGAATTTGAGGGCGTTGCAGATTTATTAACTCTATGGTCTGAAGAAGACGAAAAAAATGAAAAAGATAAGATCATCTCTGATATTCAAGACATGATTGATGCCTGCAATCAGCAGGAAACCTCAGAAGGAATATATGTAAAATTTAACGACTTAGATTCTATCGCTAATAATATCAGAGCGTTTAAAGATAGCTTATATCAAAAAGCAATGGAACAAGGTGGCATTAGTAAACTAGCTGAGCTAACTGGAATACCACAGCCTTCCTTATCTAGATTTTTTAACTCGAATGCCATGCCCAGAAGAGCAACAGTTCTTAAAATTGCAAAAGCATTCAAGCTACATGAAATAAAAATTGATGATTTATGGGGTAATAAAAATACAAATGAACAACAAGGTCCGCGAATAGCCAAACATCATTAATGAAAAGTCTGGCAGACATAAGTCAATTTTGTTACTTATGTAGGATATTATGTTTTTCAGGCTACGGCGTTTTTGTTTTATTGATCACGCATTCGAGACTGTATAAAGATCCACCCAGTACAACCAGCCCAATATAGAGATGACAATCCGTGCTGGTGTTACGTTCATGAAGCCTTTGTCATTTTTGAAGCCATGAAAACTTAATATGGAGTGCATATCTTACATGAATAAATCCCCTTTCCGTTTCACATTTAAACCTGTCGTTGAATCCCAGCGAGAGCTTATTCATCAATGGCTACAACAAGACTACATTAGCGAGTGGATTCATGGACAAGGGCTACAGAACACCCTATCAGGCTTAGAAAAATTCTTACAACACCAAGCCAAAGGTATAGGTCTAGACCGACAATCTGAAATAACTCAACACTGGATTGGTTATGATGGCGACAAACCTTTCGTCTATTTACTCACATCAAATGTTTTCAAGAATGCAGCCGATACCTATGCAAAATATAGCGAACTAGACGGCCTGGCTATCACTTTAGATATTTTCATCGGCAACACTGAATACCTTGGGAAAGGACTTGCCAGCACCGTCATTAAAGAATTTCTGCTAAGCCAATTTTCAGATGTCTCTGAAGTTTTCATCGATCCAGAAAAGGACAATGCAAGAGCCGCTCATGTTTATCAAAAAACAGGCTTTCGTATTGTGGGTGAATTTATAGCCCCATGGCATCCGGTTCCGCATCACATTATGAAACTTGATATGAAAAATCTGCGTTAAATTCCTTAGAAGAGACAGCTCCGCAACGACTTGATAAAAATGCATAAAATACAGAGTATCACTATGGGCTTTCTACATTTATTATATTAGTATGCCCATTACACCTCAAGATACAATTTGTCATCCTGAACGTAGTGAAGGATCACTCGAATTTAAACTGGTCCCTCACTACGTTCAGGATGACAACTTCACATCTTGAAGTATGATTGGTATATATCATGATAAGGTTGTAATATAAATGCGAAGAATTTTATTGATCAGCGATACGCACGGAAAACTAGACATCATTAATGAAAAAATCTTACAGACAAAAGCCGATTTCGTTATTCATGCTGGAGATTTCGGTTTTTACGATGAAGAGAGCCTCCATCGATTAAGCCCGCGCGAACTGCGCCTCCTGGTATCACACTCGCCATTTTGGAGACAACATAATATCGACAAACAGGCCAAACGCGAAGACCTAATCGATATTGTAAAAATGCATCAATTGCTAGGCGATTTTCCTGATTATATTTCTGGAAAAAAGCAATTTTCTGTTCCCGTTTATTCCGTCTGGGGAAATCATGAAGATGTACAAGTTTTAAAAAACCTTAGAAAAGATTTGAAAATACACAATTTACACTTACTTGATGAAAACCATTTTTACGAGTTTCATCACGAAGACAAGCTGGAATTTTCTCTTTATGGGTTAGGCGGAAATTTTCTAGCGACTAACAAACTTTTTGATAAGCCCATTGCTGGCAACGGGGGCAAAGTATGGTCTACACTACATCAATTTGGTGTATTGTATAATCAAGTTAAAAATAAAAATGAACCATCCATATTTGTATCCCATGTGAGCCCAGGCAAAGAACCGCTACTTACCCGTTTGATACTGCACTTCATGCCAAATTTTTGGATTAGCGGACATATGGGCGCTCCATTTACCTGCGTTTGGAACCAATTTACCATTCACGAAATGAATGAATCATTAGATTGGCTACAAGTTGATACTAACTTTATAGAAGAGCAGCATAAATTAGGAAGACTATCTGAAGAAGCCATTCTAGCCTATGAAATCATCAAGCGAGATATCCCCAAAAAAGATGATTGGTTTAAAAAAATGTGGAACATAAATCTACCTGATGCAAAGAATGGCTACGCCATTTTAACCGTTGATGATCAACGATTTTCATTAGAGACCTATTCAAATGGCGCACTGGTTTGCAAATAACTAGCATGAACTTTCTTAAATAAATAGTTAATAAATCATAGCGCTTATTCTTTACTAAATAAATTCGTAACTTTTAAGCTTTTTTATCGTGAAAGTACCCGTGTCTCAATCCTCGTCATTGCGAGCG
>DHJK01000114.1:412-3629 GCA_002404295.1 Legionellales bacterium UBA4722 | reverse complement strand
TTTCAAAGCTGATTAGTACCATTGAGGTTCAAAAGCAGCGTTGAAAGACTAGGTTGCCTCGCTCACGCTCGCAATGACGAGGATTGAGACACGGGCACCTCTTCATGATTAGGACAGTGAAACTCACTGAATAGTTACATAAATTCGCAATTAGTATTACCTAGCAAAAGCAAGAAAAAATTCTTGACCATTCCCTACCCTTGGCGGTATCGTAGCGACTTAGTGCTTAAAAACACACGTAAAGCGGATCACCGCGCCCGACAGCTACGCGATTTTTTTATGTTAAAGGAAAAATCGATGAACATTCAATCAAACGTTTTACCCAATGATATCTACCTACTTAAAGAAGGACTCAGCCAACAGCAACTATTATCAGCAATTAACCGCTGCCTTTGTCAAGCAGAAGCGTTAGCAGTTATTGCCACTATTGTTGATGCAGATGCAGCTGGGGCAGATATCATAAATAATTATCTTTGGACTCTTAGCAGTATTGTCCAAGAAACAAAATGGCTTTACGGGCATTTGATGAACAAATATTAATTCATGGGTACCCGCTAAATTTCAAGATACAAATTAGCGGGTATTTTATTGAATTAGTTCGCCAAATATAACATATTTGACTTCGCATCAGACTAGATGCGCCCATCATCTTTGATTTGCCCGACGATCAACTTACTAACCACTATCATATCAACCTCTTATTACTTAACTAGGAAATGGAAAATGAAAAATTGGGAAAAACGTGCGCTGGAGTTGCTTGAAAAGAGTCTAACAGGGCTCCCTCACGAACTTAACGAACTAGACTGGAAAGAAACTCTTTCTTCCAACCATGAGAAACTAAGCCAGCATTTGTCAGCCTTTGCTAACAATCCTGGTGGCGGCTTTATGGTGTTTGGCATTGATAATAAAACTAAGCAACCCATAGGCATCACCGCTCTGGATAGCGAACGTATCATTACAACCCTGACAAACAGAGCCAGAGATACATTAAATCCAGCAGTGATGATTGACCACAGCCACATCATATTTAATAGCCATAATTTACTCCTTCTTTTTGTCCATGAATCAACAACAAAACCTGTTCATATTAAGAATGGCACCATTGAGGACACCTTCATACGTTCTGGCAGCTCTACAAGAAAAGCGTCTCGTAACGAAGTAGGTGGGTTAATGCTTAATAGCCACCTGCCGCGCTGGGAGGAGCTTAATGCCACTTTATTATTAGCTGAAACAGATGTGCTGGGATTACTCGACGTCTACGCCATTCATCAACTTCTAAAAAGACCGACACCTTCCAGCAATCAAGAGATACTACACTGGATGGAAACCGAGAAAATGATTAAAAAAAGCAAAGACAACGGATACTATATTTCTAATTTTGGCGCAATTTCCGCTGCGCGAAATCTCAATAACTTTGATGATTTAGCCAGAAAGACAATCCGTGTCATTCGATATAAAGGTTTAAATAAACTCACCACAGAAAAAGAATTTCCTGGTGAAAAGGGATACGCAATAGGATTTCATGAACTAATTCAATTACTACGCGCCACACTGCCTGAAAGTGAAATCATACGTGATGCTTTACGAGAAGAAGAATCTGTTTATCCTGAAATTGCTTTACGCGAATTAATTGCTAACGCGCTTGTTCATCAAGATTTTACTATCCGCGGAACAAGTCCAATGATAAAAATATTTGATAACAGAATCGAAATTACAAATCCTGGCACACTCATTTCTTCAAAAAGTCTTGATAGATTAATCGGTACCACTCCAGAGTCTCGGAATGAAATATTAGCGCAAGCTTTTCGCCGCTATCACATTTGCGAAGAGCGTGGCACAGGATTTGTTAAAACTATTCTTGCAATTGAGCTATCTGGCTTGCCACCGCTTAAATTTGAGCAAGGTGAAAATTACTTTAAAGTGACTCTATCTTCTCCGCAAAAATTTGCTGATATGTCACGAAACGAACGAACACGGGCTTGCTACCAACACGCTGTTATAAAACATCTCTCGGACAGCGCCATGACAAACACTACGTTACGAGAACGCTTCAAAATGCCCGAAAGACAGCGCCCAATGATTTCAAAATTAATCAAAGAATCACTAGAATTGAATATCATTAAAATAAAAGACATTGAAAACAAGTCTACAAAATATGCTGAGTATCTTCCTTATTGGGCATAATTTCTGCTTAACTTAGAACCTGCAACAACGACAAATATATATACTTATCAGTAAGTTGCTGCTTAATTAGGAAAATACAAGAATACCAATAATTAAGAGGTTACTGTGTAATCAAGAAACAGAAAAAACTAACTCACCTCTTAATAGGATATAATAGGAACATTATGAACCCGCAAAAAGGCAGCTTTATGCTCAATCTATTAAGGCTATGGATTCTTTTTACAATAAGCCTGCTTATTGGCCTAATACAGCTTGTTTATGCCCAAGAAAGTCCTCTAAAGAAGCCCACTTCCGTATCCTCTGCACAAACAGTATATAAACAGGTAAGCAAATCAATATTTACTATCTTTGGCATAGCACCGGAAGGAAAAGATAAGGGTGTCGCCCTTGGCAGTGCAGTTGCTATTGATAAAAATATTCTAGCTACTAATTGCCACGTTGCGATGGCAGGCACCTACTTAGTAGTCTATATAAACGATATCCGCAAAAGAGGTGAGCTTTACTATTATGATCAACGTAATGATCTCTGCCTTGTAAAAGTTCCAGGTACCATTTTTTCTCCAGTAAATATAAGACAATCTAATACTGTTAGTATCGGCGAAGAAGTGTTTGCTGTTGGCAATCCGGAAGGATTTGAAAAAACCATATCTCGAGGAATTATTTCAAATGAAATTAAATTTAAAAATACAGTAATACTACAAACTGATGCAGCAATCTCACCTGGATCAAGTGGAGGAGGTTTATTCGATGAGGATGGAAATTTAATTGGAATTACTTTTCTCAAAGATGTAGAAAAGGATGCCACAAATATCGGCTTTGCAATACCTACTGAATTAATTACAGAAGCAATGCAACAAGAACAGCCATTACCAACAAACGAACAAGTGGCTACTCAATCCACGAGCTCATCAACACAGTCTAAACCTAAACAAACCAATAATCTGACAGAAACAACAAATCCATCTCATGAAGAAGTATCTTTACCTAACAATATGTCGAACGATACTCCTGCCACTCTTATAGGCTATTACGG
>DHJK01000114.1:0-260 GCA_002404295.1 Legionellales bacterium UBA4722 | reverse complement strand
CTTATAGGCTATTACGGGAAAAGTAAAATTGGTTTATTTCATTTTTATAATAAATGTTTTATTTCAATACCAGGACGCTACAGCCCAGTCCAGCCAACAAGTACCGCCCTTTGGTTTCCAGACAACCCGAATAGCCTTTTTATTTTTTCAAGAGTGATAACCCTTGATAAAGCAACGAAGTCTATGAATGAAAAAAATAATTTCCAATACTCTCCATCAAAAAGTTTTATATTTATTGAAAATAAACCTGTCTCTTATAC
>DHJK01000115.1:51572-55158 GCA_002404295.1 Legionellales bacterium UBA4722 | reverse complement strand
GAAAAACTAGAAGATCGAGTTTAATGCTGTTGACGAAAATTTTGCGGGGTGACAGTATTGGTGCGGCTTTGCCGTGATAAAATGTGTCGATCCCTCAGCCTTGTGGGAGAGGTATTCTAAGCAACTGCGCATTTATAAAATCGATTAACCGGTCGATAATGCGCGCGTGAATTACACATCGGGGGGTGCTGAGTAGTTTCTGAAACGGCTCAATGAATTGTATATACATTCTGAGGATTAAAAGCATGAGAACCGCGAAAATATTCAAATCAGGGAACTCACAGATTTTGAGACTTCCTAAAGATTTTCAATTTCAAAGTAGTGAAGTTGAAATCTTCAAGAGAGACGGAGATGTGATTATCCGAGAAATACCAAAAAATTTAGCACAAGCCTTTGTGCTATTAACAAAATTGCCAGATGACTTTTTTTCAGAAGGTCGTATCGATCCCCCGCCACAAGAAAGGGATTTATTCTAATGAGTTTACGTTATCTTTTAGATACGAGTATTTGTATTTACATCTTGGTGTGTTTCGCCTGAGGGAATTATTTTAATTGTGCTATCTCCTGTGTATCCTGGATTCAGGTTGTTCGCCCTTTTCTTTAGATGGGGCTTCTTTTGTAGGACTTTCTTTAGATTTTTGAGCGAGTTCCTGCAGTGTCTCTTTTTGCAGGCCTAGTTTGAACTTGAGAATATTTTCTTTAGTCTCGCCAAGTGCAATCATGCTGTTTTCTTGTTGCCTTAACGCGCTGTTTAAAAAGCATCTTGTTTTTACAAAGCTCTTATGTTCTGTCATAATTTCTTTATATTTTCTCTTATAAAGATCTTTTGCATTGTCTATCATTGCAGACTTTGCGTCGCTATGTTGAGCTTCTGCTTCGCTTCTTAATTCGGTTTTTTTATCAATAACTAGTTGTTTAAAATTTGTTATTATAATGTTAGCGTGATCGGGACTGTGCTTATTGTCCTTTATAATTTTACCGAGATCTTTTTTTATTGCTTTTATATATTGTTCTGCATGAAGAGATTCTTGAGTTTTAGATATAATGTAACCTTTTTTTTTGCATTCCTCGATATCTTTTTTAATGATGTCTGCGATCTCTTTTGTAAATACATCCACGAGGGGTTGTTTTAAATCGGCTACCCCATTGATGAGCGCGGCGTTTATTATTGTGGGTCTAATTGCTAAGTCAATCTGCTCTTGTGGTGTTAAATAGTTTCTCGGAGGCTCTGGCTTTGATCGTGGAGGAGTCGATTGTGCAGCAGGTGCTTGTGTTTGTTCAGTTTTCAATTCTTCTTGATTTTCTAGCTTGGCATCAAAATATTGTTTTCGCAAAGCGGCTACTTCTTTTTCCGCATTTTGGATGACTTCAGCAGAGGAAAGGGTTGCGCCATCGGCAGCATTATTTGTTTGATGAAAATGCTTACTAATAATTTCAATGTATGCTTTGAGTTGTTCTGTTCCATTCGCGCTGGATTTAATGACGTCATTTGTAATACATTCTGCAATACCTGCTCTTATGATTTTTACAATAGGGCCGTCCTCTAGCATGCCAGGTGTTCCAATATCGCAGCTGGTTCGTAGAGCATCAACCGCAGAATCTCCATCGTACTTTTTAAGAACTTCTTTCGTCTCAAGCGATCTTCTGAAAGTGTGCATTAGTGCTTTTAGAGTATGATTATCCTTATTACCTAATAAATTCTCTGTGAGTTCTTGTTTGGTTGTTGCAGGCCTTGGAGATGACATATTTTCTTCCTCATATGCTACTGAATCAAAAAGTCTTCTAATAAACAGTATAGCTCAAATTTAAATGTTTGCTTTTTAGCATAGGGAAAAAGGCGTAATCATTATGATTTATAGGGTAATTTTTTTAGCGAGCCCCACATTTTTTGTAGGCTTTTTTAGTGTCTTTCCATGGTAAGAAGATCTGATATTATAACCACATGCTTTGCAGCTGCTTTTTCTGTATTTGTAACCACATTAACGAAACCAACGCCGGCACTGTTTTAATAGCACCCGAATACATCTTGGCAAACGCTTCATCCGTTGAGAGGTTTATCACACGGATATCCTCATTTTCATTAGCAAGTCCATGAATCCCTTCTACCGTGCTCGCATCCACCTTGCTACAATAAAGATGTAAATATTCATTAGACCCACCCGGACTCACAAAAAATTCAAAAATCGGATGCAAGTTTAAAGCTTCACAGCCTGTCTCTTCTTTCATCTCACGATAAGCAACTTCTTCCGGCGGCTCATTCCCATCAATAATCCCCGCTGGAATTTCTAAAAGCCAAGGAGTGTTAGGATCTGCTAACGCCCCAGGGCGAAATTGTTCGATCAAAATAACTCTGTCTAACACCGGATCATAAGGTAAAATAGCAACCGCCGATTTGCGTTCTAACACTTCACAGTTAAACGTATGGCTCATCTTGCCGTTAAATAATCGATGTATGATGGCATAACGCGCAAGCCGCAGAAAATTCCCTTGAAAAAGGACGTCTTTTTTTTCAATTTTATAATCACTGTGATTTAATGAGCTGATATCAGGCATAATATTTATTTCTTATTTAAAGTTTCTTCCAGTTTAGCAATACTCACTTCTAAGCTTTCAATTTTTTTTCTGCTACGAGCCAGCACTTTAGTTTGAGCATCAAACTCTTTACGTGTCACTAAATCTAATTTATTAAACGCACCTTCCAAAACAGCACAAAAGTTTTTTTCTACATCTTTTTTTATTTCTTTTAAGTGCGAAGGCAATGCATCACATAAACTTTGCCTGAGATCTTTTAAAAAATCTTTATTTTTTTTAATCATGCCCAATGTCTCCTAACATTAAATCACCCATTCGCCGCGCATAAACTCAGGTAATACGAGTGATGCTTTATGGGTATCTAAATTATAATAATATGTTTTAAATGGCTTCGAAAAGATGGCTTTTTCTCGTATACGTTTAAAATTAGCTTGTTTGGTAGCCATGATGATAGATCGCCAACCCGTAGAAAAACTCGGTTGTGGAAAATTAAGAATTTGTTGATCATTAAATCCAGTCAGACGTAGTTGATCTGCCAGAGATTTTATTGCAGCCATCTCAAAGGGAGATGTGCTTTGTTGAATTAAAATACCGCCTACGCTCAGCAAGGTGAAAAAATGGTTCAGTAATTCAGTGTTGGGTTGTGCCGCATGTATGATGATATCGAAAGAATGAGGTGCAGTGTTTTTTATCCAATTCGCCGTATTGCCGGCGTAAACATGAATTTTTGGATTTGCATTCGTGATCGTAGCGTTCTTATTGCTAATAAAAGTAATTTCACCCAAATGCTCATGTTTGATGACTTCCTGCAGAATATGGCTATCTTCATCACCGACAATAGCTACTTTCATAGGGTGTGGGTGCGTGAACAGGGCTGGGTGTGACATCATCTCATGAAAAATGGTATTGTGCGGTGATAGCGGCATAAGCTTCATTCCTTGCGGTAGATCCTAGGCGTCATTGTGACTTAAATTTGATATGTACTCAAATTTTTTCTATTTAGTGCTTTGATCTTATCGTGAACGAGCCTCCAGCCTCGTCATTGCGAGCGCGA
>DHJK01000115.1:51022-51470 GCA_002404295.1 Legionellales bacterium UBA4722 | reverse complement strand
GGTTGAGGGCACGTTCACGATTGGGTTCAAGTGAATTTTGTCGTATATATAACTTTAATGGTAGAATAGTAGATCTACTAAGCAGGTTAAACTATGACCCGATCATTGCTCACTATTGCGACCCGCGAAAGCCCTTTGGCGCTTTGGCAAGCTAATTGGGTCAAATCACGCCTAGAGCAGCTTCACCCAGGGCTTGAGGTGGCATTGTTAGGGTTAACGACATCAGGTGATCAAATTACCGACGTACCCTTGCTGCAGGCGGGTGGTAAGGGATTGTTTGTTAAAGAATTAGAAGAGGCTCTACTTGAAGGCCGCGCAGATATTGCTGTGCATTCGATGAAAGATGTCCCCATGGAGCTTCCGCCAGGGTTTTGCTTGCCTGTCATGTGCGAGAGAGAAGATCCGCGCGATGCATTTGTGTCAAACGAATTCACTTTTTTAGAGGAGC
>DHJK01000115.1:50304-50967 GCA_002404295.1 Legionellales bacterium UBA4722 | reverse complement strand
CTGCCATCGCAGTCGCAAATTGGTACATCAAGTTTGCGTAGACAAAGCCAGCTCTACGCGTTGCGCCCAGACGTCAAATTAGAAAATTTACGCGGTAATGTGAACACACGTTTATCACGTTTGGATAACAATGAATATGCAGCCATTATTCTTGCTGTTGCAGGTTTGAAACGATTAAATTTAGAAAATCGCATTCGCTCTTATTTAAGCCCCGAGCAATCTCTGCCAGCAGCAGGTCAAGGTGTTTTAGGCATTGAATGTCGTGCGGGTGATAAAGCAATACAATCATTAATATCGCCACTTAATCATTTGGAAAGTGCTTTATGTGTGACGGCGGAACGCGCTATGTGTAAATATTTAGGTGGCGGCTGTCATGTGCCGGTTGCTGCCTATGCGACTATACTGGATAAGAAAATAATGTTGCGTGGTTTGGTGGCTCGACCAGATGGCACATTGTTGTTACGGGCGGAGCATACGGGTGAATTGAAGTTGCCAGAAGTTATAGGTATTAATGTTGCGAAAGATTTGGTGCGGCAGGGCGCAGAAGCTATTTTAGAATTTATTCCAAGAGACTGGCCGCGTGCGCAGTGAATAGTAAACAAAATGATAGCTATTCAGCGAGTTGTTGCTGTAATCGTGAATCTCAACTCTCGTCATTGCGAG
>DHJK01000115.1:47066-50218 GCA_002404295.1 Legionellales bacterium UBA4722 | reverse complement strand
CAGCGTTGAAAGACTAGGTTGCTTTGCTCTCGCTCGCAATGACGAGAATTGAGGGCGCTGACGCGGGTGCGGTTGGGGAGTGAAATTTGCGGAATTATAAAAACTGTAAACAACCAGGAGAAATAACATGCAAAACTTAAATAACTTAACAGTTATGGTGACGCGCCCCAAACCACAAGGTGAAATACTCAGCGATCAAATTCGTGCAGCAGGTGGTCGTGTTGTTTATTTCCCTACAATAGAAATCAAACCACCTGAAGATTTGGCAATGTTCAAACAGCAGATTGAACAACTGAACCAATATGATTGGGTTATTTTCATTAGCCCACAAGCCGTTTACCAAAGCGCTCCAACCATTAAAAAATGTTGGCCACAATTTCCTGCCGGTGTTAAGGTAGCAGCGCTTGGCGGCGGCACTGCGGATGCATTACGTCAAGCCACAATACCTGTGGATGCATCTCCAGTCGATGACTGGAGCAGTGAAGGCTTATTGGAAGAAGAAGCTTTTCAACAATTAGCGCATAAAAAAGTAGCTTTGATTTGTGGCGAAAGCGGGCGTGAGTTTCTGGCCGCAACATTAACAGTGCGTGGTGCCCAATTAACAAATATGATTGCTTATCAACGCTGCTTACCCAAGGTTGATGTCAGTGAATATGTTCATTTATTGAAAGCGCATGAAATTGATATCATTCTCTGTACATCCGGCGAGATTTTATATAATTTAAAAATCTTGTTAGAAGCGGCTTGGACAGATTTGAAAAATGTTTCTATAGTCGTGATCAGCGAACGAATGCAGATGTTGGCTAAACAATTAGAATTTGAAACTATCTTGTTAGCTAAAAATGCAAGCCATGTTGCGATGTTGTCTATTCTAAAGGATTTTGCATGTCAGAAGAAAAAGTAGAAGAAGTTATCATACAGCCAACCCAAAAATCGTCTCGATTTCCCTGGCTTAATATCGGGATTTTATGTGCAGCATTTTCAATCATCGTGTTGATTGTGGCAGGCGGTTATAGTTGTTGGTATTTAATGTCGGCCAATATGCAGCTTGCGTCATTAGTGACTCAATCACAAAATCAATTGCAACAGTTGCAATCTGATTTTAGCACGTTGAAAACAACCGCAAACGCAGCGCAACAATCAGCACAGCAATCGATAGATGACGTGAAAAATTTAAAACAAACCATGACGGATTTTTCTAAAGAAAGCCAAGGTAATCAAGAAAGGTGGTTATTCATTGAAGCGCGCTATCACGTTAGACTCGCTAACGATAATTTGCAATTCTCACGTAACATCCCAGCGGCAATTTTTTTATTAAAGACAGCTGATCAGGAATTAAGTCATATAACGAATCCTCAGGCTGCAGAAATACGAAAAAGCATTGCTTCGGACATAACTAGTTTGCAAGCTGCTCCACAAGTCGATGTGGCGGGTTTGTATATGCAGTTAACAGCGCTCAATAGTCAATTAGATCAGCTGCCTTTGCAAATGATGCAATCAAATTTACAAGAACAAAAATCCGCAACAGCTGTAACGCAAAATGAATCTGTGTGGCAACGCGGATTACATGAAATGTGGCGCTCACTAAAAACCATCGTTGTGGTACGTAACAACCTAAATGGATCCATGCCACTGGTGACGCCAGAACAAAAAGCATTTCTTTATCAAAATGTACATGCCATGATTGCCCAATCAACTTGGGCGTTGCTCAATCAGCAGCCTGCAATTTATCAATCCAGCTTGCAACAACTCACTGAATGGATTAAACGTTATTTTGTGTTGGATGCGCCTCAGACACGCGCTATGCTGAATGATTTATCGCAATTAGAAAAAATAGATATTCATCCACCTACTCTTACTTTGATGAATACATTACAAGCATTTAACGGAGTTTAATCCATGCGGCGTTTTATTTGGTTGTTGCTTGTTTTAGTTGTTTCAGTTTGGCTTGGCTTACTCATTGCTAGAGATCCAGGTTTGGCGTTTTTTTCTTATCGGCAGTGGTCTGTGGAAATGCCGCTTTGGTTTGCCGTGTTGAGTTTGATGGCATTGTTATCCGTATTTTATCTAATTTGGTCTATATTCAGCGGGGTGGATTCTATTTTTTATCGTTGGCGTAATTGGTTGCGATGGCGTCGCAAAACCCAATCCTATAGTAAAACCAATCGCGGTTTAATTGAGTTAATCGAAGGGCATTGGAAAAAAAGTGAAAATCTTTTAACGGCGGGCATCGCTCAGTCTGAGGCACCCTTGATTAATTACCTGGCGCTTGCAAAAGTGGCACATGAACAAGCAGCCTATGATAGACAAGAAACGTATCTGCGCCGTGCGCATGCAGTTGCGGGTTATGCTGAAGTTGCAGTGGGTTTAACTCAAGCACAATTTCAAATAAGCCAAGGACAATTCGAGCAAGCACTCGCAACGCTTAATCATCTACAATCAATGGTGCCGCGACATGCTTTAGTGCTTAAATTATTAGAGCGCGTTTATGTGCATTTGGGCGATTGGCAAAGTGTATTAACATTATTGCCCAACTTATATAAATCAAAAGTAATAACGAGTGAGCAATTGGCTTTACTCGAGCAAAAAACATATATTGAATTATTGAGCGCCACCGCAAATTATCCAGAAGGGTTGGCTGCTTTGCGCGCGGTGTGGGATAGTGTTCCGCGCAGATTAAAAAAAGATCCGCAATTGTTGGGTTGTTACGCTGAGCAATTGGTATTTTATCCGACTGAAACGGCGGAGGCGGTAGAGCTTCTAAATAAATCATTAAGAAAATCCTGGGATCCTGATCTTGTTAAACTATATGGATCGTTAAATACACCAGATCCTGTTCAGCAACTAGTGCAAGCGGAACGTTGGTTGACGCTTTACCCTGATCAAGCTTTGCTCTTGTTTACGCTTGGGCGATTGTCGGTGCGTTGCCAATTGTGGGGTAAGGCGCGGTCTTATTTTGAAGGAAGTTTAAAACTAGAAGAAAGAGCGGTTACTTATTTGGAATACGGTAAATTATTAGACCAGCTCGGCGAGACTTCAACGGCTTATCGAGATGGATTGGCTTTTATGATAAACAAAGAGATGATTTCAACTCATTAACTGCTTAGTATACCTCTCCCCTTGTGGGAGAGGTCGACGCCGAAGGCGGCGGG
>DHJK01000115.1:43442-46922 GCA_002404295.1 Legionellales bacterium UBA4722 | reverse complement strand
CCACAAGGGGAGAGGTGTGCTAAACAGCATCGCATATTTGCTATACATCGACACCAACTTATCCCATATACACAGAGGGTTTTGCTACGCACCGGACTATGCTACACTCCTCCCGCCCTAATTAAGTAAGCATCTAACTCGTGAACCCAATACAGCCATTAAAAATAGTTTTCGCCGGCACGCCCACGTTTGCAGCCACTGCACTCCAAGCAATACTAAGCTCACACCATCAAGTCATTGCCGTCTACACTCAGCCAGACCGCCCCGCAGGCCGAGGTCGAAAATTAACCGCAAGCCCGGTAAAGGAATTAGCGCTCCACCATTCTTTACCCATTCATCAGCCTATCAGTCTGCGTGATATAGAACAGCTCACAATCCTACAAGAATTACAAGCCGACATCATGGTCGTGGCAGCATACGGCCTAATATTACCCCCGGCTATTCTGCAAGCACCCCGCTTAGGTTGTATTAATATCCACGCCTCTCTCCTGCCCCGATGGCGCGGTGCGGCGCCTATTCAAAGAGCCATCTTGGTCAGTGATAAAAAGACGGGTATCACCATTATGCAAATGGAAAAAGGATTAGATACCGGTGCAATGCTCTATAAAGTCGAATGTGCGATTGAGTCAACAGACACCAGTGAAATACTACATGATCGTCTGGCGGCGATGGGATCAAGTGCAATTTTAACGACATTAAATCAGTTGCCCAATCTCACCCCTGAAATACAAAATGAAACTTTAGTCACCTATGCACATAAAATTACAAAAGAAGAAGCCGAGCTAAATTGGCATTCTCCCGCGATAGAGTTAGAGCGTAAGATTCGTGCATTTAACCCATGGCCAGTTGCTTTTTTTCGAGACGGTGAGCAAGTAATAAGAATATGGGATGCAACAGTGATTGAGCAAAGCTTAAATCACCACGCACCCGGAGAAATTTTACAAGCGAATGCTAATGGCATTGATATCGCAACAGAAAAAAACGTGTTACGCCTATTAAAAATTCAATTATCCGGCGGACGCATGCTTCCTGTTGCCGATATCCTAAACGCAAGACAGAATGATTTCAAGGTTGGCAAAATTTTATGATTAATTTACGAATGTTAGCAGCGCGCACGGTGTACCAAGTGTTGGTACACGGGCGTTCTTTAAGCGATTGCTTGCCAGAAACACTTACACGTGTGCGCGAACTACGTGATCAAAGTTTTCTGCAAGCCATGTGTTATGGTGTTTGTCGTTGGTATTATCGCCTCGATGCATTGGCGCATTTGCTCTTAGAAAAACCACTCAAACTTAAAGATCAAGATATTCATTGCTTAATTTTAGTAGGCTTGTATCAACTGACTGAAATGCGCGTACCCGCGCATGCTGTACTAGATGAAACTGTATCAGCAGCCCAAGCATTTAAAAAACCATGGGCCAAAGGATTGGTGAATGCGGTGCTGCGTAGCTATCAACGTTCAGCGTCAGAGCTAAATGAAAAAATGCTGCAGAGCTTAGTCACGTTATATATGCATCCACAGTGGATCATTGATCAAGTACAAAAAAATTGGTTATTAGACTGGCAAGATATACTAACCGCGAATAATCAACGCCCACCTTTTGCTTTACGCGTGAATCAAAAACAGATTACACGTGAGCGTTATCTTGAGAAATTAACAGCAAATAATATGAAGGCTCGGATCATCCCAGAAACGCAAGCAGGCATTTTGTTAGAGCAACCCGTCGACGTGCAAGACTTGCCAGGTTTTTTAATTGGTGAGGTATCCGTGCAAGATGGCGCCGCTCAGTTAGCGGCAGAATTACTCGAACTTAAAGCGGGGCAGCGTGTGCTTGATATGTGTGCGGCGCCCGGTGGAAAAACAGCGCATATTTTAGAGCTGCAACCCGATGTTGAATTGGTGGCCGTAGATCGCGACGAAAAACGATTACAAGATGTGCGCAATAATTTAGCGCGTCTGCAATTGCTTGCTACCTGCATTTCTGCTGATGCGGGCGGCAAAGAGTGGTCGGATGGCCAATTGTTTGACAGGATCTTGTTGGACGCACCTTGCTCTGCAAGCGGCGTTATTCGTCGTCATCCTGACATTAAAATATTGCGTCGCGCTACAGATATTGCCAAACTAGTGCACGAACAAACACGACTTTTAAACGCGGCTTGGGGTTTACTGAAACCGGGCGGCTTGTTAGTGTATGCAACTTGCTCTATATTTCCTGAAGAAAATGTAGCTGTTTTACAGGCTTTTTTGACATCTCATCCAGATGCAACAGAGGAAATGATTAGGATGGATTGGGGTAAATCTTGCGCAGTTGGTAGGCAAATTTTACCCGGGATGCATGATATGGATGGTTTTTATTTTGCCCGATTGAAGAGAGGATTAAATTAATTATGCGTATTGAATATGATGTTAAGTTGGATTTTAAAGACGTTTTAATTAGACCTAAGCGCAGCGTGCTCACGTCCCGCTCTGAGGTGTCGCTAGAGAGAGAGTTTCGTTTTAAAAATTCGGGAGCAATATGGAAAGGCGTGCCGATTATCGCAGCCAATATGGATCACACTGGCACGTTTGAAATGGCGAATGCACTGTCTAAGCATAGTTTATTAACCGCCATCGATAAATTTATGTCCCCTTCCGATTGGCAAATTTTTGCAACTCGAAATCCAGAAGCCGCAGCTGCCTCCTTTGTTTCTGTGGGTATTTCAGAAGATGATTTTGTTAAAGCGCAGGAAGTTATCAAGGTAGCTAATGTTAAAATGATTTGCCTCGATGTGGCAAATGGCTATACAGAACGTTTCGTTGATTTCTTGAAACGTTTGCGAGACACCTATCCTGACATGTTGATTATGGCAGGTAATGTGGTCACGGGCGAAATGGTGGAAGAGCTTCTTTTATCAGGCGCGGATGTGGTTAAGATCGGTATTGGCCCGGGTTCTGTTTGTACTACACGCGAAAAAACAGGTGTGGGTTACCCGCAATTGTCCGCAATTATTGAATGTGCTGATGCAGCGCATGGATTAGGTGGTCATGTTTGTGCCGATGGCGGTTGTACATCCCCCGGTGATGTCGCTAAAGCATTCGCTGCTGGCGCTGATTTTGTCATGTTAGGCGGAATGCTTTCTGGCCATGATGAATGTTTAGGCGAAGTGATTGAAGAAGACGGCGATCGCTTTAAACGTTTTTATGGTATGAGTTCAGCAGAAGCGATGGAAAAATATCACGGCACAGTGGCTGAATATCGCGCAAGCGAAGGCCGTTCGGTAGATGTGCCTTATCGGGGTGCGGTTAAAAATACGGTGTTAGATATTTTAGGCGGAATTCGTTCAACGTGTACTTATGTGGGTGCGCATCGATTGAAAGAATTGTCTAAACGTACAACGTTTATACGCGTGACGCAGCAGTTGAATGAGGTGTTTGCGGCGCACAAAGCAAAATAACCTTGTTTAATATATTGCGAAGCCGCTGCTTAGGACACCTCTCCC
>DHJK01000115.1:22311-43358 GCA_002404295.1 Legionellales bacterium UBA4722 | reverse complement strand
TTTTAGCGGCACTGCGTAAAAATTAAATTGCTTGTTCAAAAAGATGCTAAAGCGATTTTTAAATTATCATCAAGCGCCGCTAAAAGCACCCCTCACCCGTCGCTTCGCGCCGACCTCTCCCACAAGGGGAGAGGTATCCTAAGCAGCATTCGATAAAATAAAAAAATACTAGCACAACATCAAGAGAGTTGAATCCCACTGAATAATCCTATACCATACTCACTCTCTTTGTATCTGATGCAATCATAATTGCAATCAGGGACGCGCAGATAAAAGTTTTTACTGGTCTTTTCACACGCTACATCCGGACGATTGTCTGTTACACCTCAGGGAATACTGATACGACCAGAAAACATACGACAAATAATCTCTTGCTATTTAATTAGCAAAAAGAAATTTGTTCATTTAAGTAAATAGTTTGTAGTGAAAAAATAAAAATCACGTAGGAGTTCTATCATGTTTAAAAAAATAGCAGTTGCAAGTATCATTTTAGCGGCGAGTTCAAGTGTTGCTTTTGCTGGTGCGGCACCTTATGTCGGCGCGGCTTTAGGCGTTAACACACTGACATCTAGCTCCGGTACTAATTACCGTGGTGTTCCTGTTGATGTTTTTGGAGGCTACGGCGCTACAATTAACACCAACCTTTATTTAGGTGGTGAAGTATTTGTAACTCCATTTACTGGCACGGTATCCAAATCTGACAACACGCTTAGAACAACTTATGCCTATGGCGCAAGCATTTTGCCAGGTATCATGTTCAGTGATCATACCTTAGGATATGTTCGTGCAGGTATTGTTAGATCGCATTTCACCAGTATTGGCCAAAACAGAAATGGCGGTCAATTAGGTGTAGGTATGCAAACCAGCGTAGCTCAAAATCTTGATCTACGTACTGAGTATGTATACACCGCGTACAGCAAAGTTTCACCCTCTAAGTCACCTAAATCAGACGCATTCAAACTGGGCTTAATCTACAAGTTTGAATAAACGCTGATAGCTAACTCATAATCCCTTTTCTCTAAATTTTTTAAAAAACAGAGATGAGGGATTTTTTTTGTTTTTTTCTTTTTCATGCCCATGCCTTCAACTCTCGTCACTGCTGTAAGTGGTACGCATTTAGTTGATAGAATTGCCATCTGCAATGAGCCCCAGACCTGTCTTCCCGCAAAATTTTCGTCAACAGTTCTAAATAAAAACACTGCCCTCGCACGAAAATTTGTGCGGGATCCGGTTACGGCCTGCAGTACTATAAGACGTAACCGGACCCCGCACAAATTTTCGTGGCAGACCAGTTTTTTTGTCGAATACTATGGACGAAAATTTTGCGGGGTGACAGCTCTGGTTCATGAGGAGCATTGCTGTCAATGAATTACGTAACACTTACTGCAATGACCAGCGTTGATGGCACGGCCACGGGCACGATTAAAACAACAGCTTGCTGATTAGTAACAATTTATATACCATCCTTCTCAGACCTGAATTCACTCAAGGATAAAAAAGATGAATCACATCAAAAAAATAACACTGCTCATGATAAGCACCACCACATTAGGATTATCAACTCTCGCATTCGGCATCGTTCCCATGCCCGTAGGTTGGTATTTAGAAGGCAACTTAGGCGTATCAAAAATTAGTAATGTCTCTTATGCGCCCAATACTTCAATTTCCAGCACAGGCCTAGGTTGGAATTTGAATGGTGGTTATAAATTCATTCCTTATTTCGCAACAGAAGTTGGCTATACCTCCTATGCAAGCGGCACCATCAATTTTAATGGCGCTAAAGTAGGTAAAGATCAAGCGCAGTCCGTTGATCTAGCAGCTAAAGCGATTATGCCAATTCAAGAAACTGGCGCTGAGATTTTTGCTAAATTAGGTGTCGCACGCGCTAAGTCACAAGTCACAGTGACTAATGCACCTCTTTTAGCAGGTAGTGGCGAAACACTTAGCGCGGGCAATTTTCGTTCCACCAGTTTATATTTTGGCCTAGGCGCTGATTATTCATTTATTCCGAATGCCGCTGTCAATCTACAATGGAACAGAGTAGATGGTAGTAGCAAAGTCGGTAATTTAGATTTGATTTCGCTAGGTTTAAGTTATTTGTTTGATTAACCACGCTGTTATATCTCGGATTTCTTCATGACATACTGTATGTGGCATAGCATAACTATGCCAATCAACAGGTATCCCATTCTCTTTCAAAGCCGCTTCAGTTATTTTGCCAAGCATGAAAGGCACAACTGTATCTTCACTGCCATGTGCGAGGAAAACAGGTAGATCTTGATTAGCCTGGCTTTTGTTCGATAGTACTTGTGCAGCGTTAGGCAGATATCCTGATAGAGCAATGACACCCGCAAGTTTTTTTGAATATTGCAAGCCCGCGGTCAATGCAATCACGGCGCCTTGAGAAAACCCAGCTACAATAATTTTTTCTGAAGCAATGCCTTTGCTCTGCTCATTTTCAATTAATTGCTCCACAAATTTTACAGAATCAGCAATACCCGCAAGGTCAATACGTTGATCGATCTGCATGGAATAAATATCAAACCATGCCCGCATGACATAACCATTGTTAATCGTGACTGGTTTTAAAGGCGCATGAGGAAAGATAAAACGCAATGGTAAATGCGGAGGCAAATTGAGTTGCGGCACGAGAGAAGTAAAATCATGCCCATCGGCACCTAAGCCATGCAGCCAAATAACACTTCCTATAGGAGAAACACTGGGTACCATTTCAACACTCGAGGGTGTCATACTTTGAGTATAAGTCGTCATAACGAATGCACATTAACCTGTTGCCTAGTAAAGCAAGACATAGTAATCTTTAAAAACGAATATGCAAGGTCTATTGATTTATTTGTGATAATGTTAGAACATAGTGCAATCAAAAGGGTTTGTGTTTAAACGCTACTATTTAATTAAAGGGAAGATAAGCCATGAAGAGATCGCCTCAATCAATGTTAGGTGTGACATTGTTAGAAATCATGTTGGTGTTGGCGATTGCTGCAATGGTAATTGTCATGTCAATTCGTTATTACCAATCTGCATCCAATAATCAAAAAATAGCGGCAGGGTTGAATACTATTATGGCTGTTGCGGCGGCTGGAGAAAGTTATTTGGCAACTGGGCCTGCGCAAGGGTTACAAACTGCTAGTACCCTTAACTTTACTCCATATCTGGGAGGTGTTGTGCCTACCTCTCCATGGGGCGGACCATTAGAGATTGCTGGTATTAACGCTACGTCCTATTCCATTGATATGTCTGTTTCAAGTGATCCTGTTGTTTGTACCCAGTTAATAGCTCTGATAAGTCAGAATAGTAAGCTTAGTACTCCGGCGCCTACTTGTGCTGGTGGAAAATTGAAAGTCACAGTGAATATGTGATTTTTGACTAGGGTGGGATTTAAAAGTATTTCTAGGTAATTTTCTAGTTTAGCGCTCTCTCTGTCTCTCTACTGCTTAGCACACCTCTCCCACAAGGGGAGAGGTGTGCTAAGCAGCTGCGCATATTTTAATAACGATACTGCTCTGGCTTATAAGGTCCATTCACAGGTACATTCAGATATTCCGCTTGTTCTTTGGTAAGTGTAGTTAACTTCACGCCCAGCTTATCAATATGCAAACGTGCAACCAGTTCATCTAGCTTTTTAGGTAAGATATAAACCCCAATTGGATACTGATCAGTCTGCTGCCACAATTCTAATTGCGCCAATACTTGATTTGTAAACGAAGTCGACATGACAAAACTAGCATGACCTGTAGCGCAACCTAGGTTGACTAAACGTCCTTCAGCTAAAATGATAATGCGCTTTCCATCTGGGAAAATAACATGATCCACTTGTGGTTTAATGTTTTCCCATGTGTATTGACGTAACGATGCAATATCAATTTCTGAATCAAAGTGTCCGATATTACAAACAATCGCCTGATCTTGCATTTTTTTCATATGATCATGAGTAATGACATTAAAATTACCGGTCGCTGTCACAAAAATATTAGCTTTGTCAGCTGCATCATCCATGGTCACAACACGATACCCTTCCATAGCCGCTTGCAATGCGCAAATAGGATCAATTTCAGTGATTAATACTGTGGCGCCCAGTGCACGTAACGAATGCGCGCAACCTTTACCAACATCACCATAACCACAAACCACAGCCACCTTACCCGCAATCATGACATCTGTTGCACGCTTGATGCCATCGACTAGTGATTCACGGCAACCGTATAAATTATCAAATTTAGATTTAGTCACTGAATCATTGACGTTAATGGCAGGGATTTTCAAAGTGCCTGCTTTAAACATTTCATATAAACGATGTACGCCTGTTGTTGTTTCTTCAGAAACCCCTTTTATCTGTTTTAACAGCTCAGGGTATTTTTCGTGAAGCAATACAGTGAGATCACCGCCATCATCCAATACCATGTTAGGGCGCCAGTCATCAGAACCCACGATGCTTTGTTCAACGCACCACCAATATTCTTCTTCTGTTTCACCTTTCCATGCAAATACGGGAATGCCTGCTTTAGCAATGGCTGCAGCCGCATGATCTTGTGTTGAAAAAATATTACAAGAAGACCAGCGTACTTCAGCGCCTAATGCAGTTAATGTTTCAATTAACACAGCGGTTTGCACCGTCATGTGCAAACAGCCCACAATGCGCGCGCCTTTTAAAGGCTGAGTTTTATGATGTGTTGCGCGTAAGGCCATCAACCCAGGCATTTCTGTTTCAGCAATTTGAATTTCTTTGCGGCCCCATTCAGCAAGGCTCATATCTTTCACTTTATAATCAGTGGTAGTTCTAGTCATAGTTGCAGTACTCATTTTAAATTCTCCGTTATAGTCCAGCGGCTTTACGTAAATCAGCTGCTTTGTCTGTTTTTTCCCAGCTTACATTAATGTCTTCTCTGCCAAAATGACCATAGCTTGCCGTTTGACGGTAAATGGGCTTGAGCAAATCAAGCATTTTAATAATGCCATAAGGGCGTAAATCAAAATGTTCGCGTATTAATTTGATGATATCGCGATCTGGAATTTTGCCTGTGCCAAAGGTATCAACGTAAATTGATATGGGCTCAGCAACACCGATTGCGTAAGAAACTTGAATTTCACAACGGTCAGCAATGCCAGCAGCAACAATATTTTTTGCTACATAGCGTGCCGCATATGCTGCAGAACGATCCACTTTTGAAGGATCTTTTCCGGAGAAACAGCCGCCACCATGACGCGCCATACCGCCGTAAGAATCGACAATGATTTTTCTGCCTGTTAAACCGCAATCTCCTAATGGACCGCCGATGACAAAACGTCCAGTTGGATTAACGTAAAATTTGGTGTCTTTATCAATCCATTCTTCAGGTAAGGTGGGTTTAATAATTTCTTCAATAACCGCTTCTACTAAATGACTTTGTTCGATGTCAGGATGATGTTGCGTAGAAAGAACAACAGCTTGAATGCCAACGGGTTTATCATCGACATAACGGAAAGTGATTTGACTCTTAGCGTCAGGACGCAGCCAAGATAAGACATCTTCTTTGCGTAATTCCGCTTGGCGTTTTACTAATTCATGGGCATAGAATATGGGAGCGGGCATGAGCGCTGATGTTTCATTAGTCGCATAACCAAACATGAGTCCTTGATCGCCGGCGCCTTGATTTTCGCCTATTTTGCGATCTACACCTTGTGCGATATCAGGTGATTGTTTGCCAATGGCAGACATGACGGCACAGGATTCCCAATCAAATCCCATCTCGGAACTGTTATAGCCAATGTCGCGCACTACATTGCGTACAATTTGCTCTATATCAACCCAGGCTGATGTCGTGACTTCACCACCGACTAATACCATGCCTGTTTTAACAAACGCTTCACAAGCAACCCGCGCACCGCTATCTTGACTCAGCATCGCATCTAAAATAGCATCTGAAATCTGATCAGCAATCTTATCAGGATGCCCTTCAGAAACTGACTCAGAGGTGAATAAAAAATTCTTTTCCATAATCTCTGCCCTTTTGACAATTTGAGCTGAGCATAATACGCATTTTTCTGATAATATTCACCCAATTTTTCAGTCTGAGGAGTAAAAAAAATGATCTCCCGTCGTGAGCTTGCCAATGCTATACGCGTATTAAGTATGGATGCCGTTCAAAAAGCGAACTCAGGCCATCCTGGCATGCCTATGGGCATGGCTGATATTGCCGAAGTGCTATGGAACGATTTTCTTCAACATAACCCAAGCAATCCACATTGGGTGAATCGTGATCGATTTATATTGTCGAATGGTCATGGTTGTATGTTGCTTTATTCGTTATTGCATTTAACAGGGTATGCTTTAACCATTGACGATATTAAACAATTTCGCCAATTACACTCTAAGACGCCAGGTCACCCTGAGTTTGGTGAAACGCCGGGCGTAGAGACCACCACCGGGCCTTTAGGTCAAGGTTTAGCAAATGCGGTAGGCATGGCCATTGCTGAAAAACACATGGCTCAACAATTTAACCGCGAAGGTTATCCACTCATCGATCATTTTACCTATGTTTTTGTAGGGGATGGCTGTTTGATGGAAGGCATCTCCCATGAAGTGTGCTCGCTTGCGGGTACGTTGGGTTTAGGTAAATTGATTGTATTTTATGATGACAATGATGTCTCCATTGATGGTGATGTGAGCGGTTGGTTTACAGATAACACGCCTTTACGTTTTGAAAGTTATGGCTGGCATGTTGTGCCAAAGATTGATGGACATGATAGCGATGCGGTGCGTAAGGCTATTCTTGAAGCACAAAAAGTCACGGACAAGCCTAGTATTATTTGTTGTAAAACGGTTATTGGATATGGCGCACCTACTCTTGCAGGCACAGCAGAAACCCATGGTGCAGCATTAGGTGAAACGGAAGTGGCAGCAACGAGAAAAAATATCGGTTGGTCCCACCCTCCCTTTGTTATACCTGCTGAAATATATCAAGGCTGGGATGCTCATGCTAAAGGCGATAAACGGGAACAAGCATGGAATGCTTTATTTACTGCGTATCAAAAAGCGTATCCTAATGAAGCTCATGAATTGTTGCGCCGTCTAGAAAAGCGCTTACCTGATAGTTGGCTTGCAACTGCGGGCGCTTTGATCGATGAAATGAATCAGAAAAAAGAAACAATGGCGACACGCAAAGCATCGCAAGCTTGCTTGAATCATTTTAGTAAAATATTACCTGAATTAATGGGTGGTTCTGCTGATTTAACAGGCTCCAATTTAACTAACTGGAAAGGCGTGCAGCCTTTTTCTAAAGAAACACCACAAGGCCAATATATTTATTACGGTGTGCGTGAGTTTGGTATGTCAGCGATTATGAATGGCATCGCATTATATGGTGGCTTGATTCCATTTGGCGGTACGTTTTTAACGTTCTCAGATTATGCGCGTAATGCAGTTCGTCTTGCAGCGCTTATGCGGCAACGCGTGATTTTTGTGTATACTCATGATTCGATCGGTTTGGGTGAAGATGGCCCAACACATCAAGCCATAGAACATGCTGCAAGCTTACGTATGATTCCGCAGCTTTCACTGTGGCGTCCAAGTGACACCGTTGAGTCTGCTGTGGCGTGGCAAAAATCCATAGAGCATCAAGGTCCAACTTGTTTGTTGTTTACACGACAAAACGTACCCTATATCGAGCGCGCACCCGCGCAGCTTGCTAATATTGCACGTGGGGGTTACGTGTTAATAGATTGCAAAGGCGTGCCAGAAATGATTATGATTGCTACCGGCTCAGAAGTTTCACTTGCAGTTACTGCTGCAAAACAATTGTCTGAAGAAGGTGTGCAAGTGCGTGTGGTATCTATGCCGTCAACAGATGTATTTTTGGCGCAAGATGCAGCATACAGGGAAGAAGTGCTACCAAAAAATATCTCAGCGCGTATTGCGATCGAAGCAGGCGTGAGTATGCCTTGGTATCAGTTTGTGGGCTATCAAGGAAGAGTGATTGGCATCGATCGTTTTGGTGCATCTGCACCAGCAAAAGATGTTTATAATGACTGCGGGCTAACTGTTGAACGCATACTTGTAGTAACTAAAGAGATGCTTTCGCAATTATGTGTTGAGAAAGTTTAAGGGGAGATAAACATGACTATTCGGGTTGCAATAAATGGGTTTGGCAGAATTGGACGCAATATTTTACGTGCACATTATGAAAATAAAGCGCATCCAGAAATTCAAATTGTCGCGATAAATGATTTGGCGGATATCAATGCCAATGCGCATTTGTTACGTTATGATTCTACGCACGGCAAATTTTCAGGTGATGTGACTGTGTCTGGAAATGATATGATTGTGAATGGCGACAAGATACGCGTTGTTGCTGAGCGCGATCCTAAAAATTTACCGTGGAAAGAAATGAATGTGGATGTTGTTTTGGAATGCACAGGATTTTTTGCCAGCAAAGAAAAAGCTTCTGCTCATCTTGATGGGGGTGCAAAAAAAGTATTGATTTCAGCGCCAGCAACCAATGTCGATGCAACGATTGTCTATGGCGTCAATCATCAAACGTTGAAAGCAAGCGATACGATTGTTTCGAACGCATCTTGCACGACTAATTGTTTAGCGCCACTTGCAAAAGTATTACATGACGGTATTGGGATTGAAAAAGGATTGATGAATACTATTCATTCTTATACAAATGACCAAGCCTTGCTGGATGTTTATCATAGCGATATCCGCCGTGCAAGAGCAGCTGCGCATTCGATGATTCCTACTAAAACAGGTGCGGCAATTGCAGTAGGGTTAGTGATGCCAGAATTGAATGGTAAATTAGATGGATTTTCTATTCGGGTTCCCACGATGAATGTATCGTTAGTTGATTTTACGTTTACTGCGAAACGCAATACAACTGCTGAAGAAGTCAACTCACTAATAGAAGCGGCTGCAGCAAAAGGCCCGCTTAAAGGTATTCTTGAAGTGAATAAAGAGCCTTTGGTTTCCATCGATTTTAATCATAATCCTGCTTCTTCTATTTTTGATGATTCTTATACTAAGGTGATAGAAGGCAACTTGGTTAAAGTATTAGCTTGGTACGATAATGAATGGGGCTTCTCCAATCGTATGTTGGATGTGGCTGTGGCGCTGATGGCAGCTAAGTAATTTTATAGCTACTAAGTGTCTTATAATGCATCATTTCCACGAAGGCGCTATTGAACGCGCCCCTTCCCCCTCCGGGGGAAGGATGGGAAGGGGGAATATAAAAAACTCTCTTCCTTTTTTAGCGGAATCGCGAGAGAAAGAAGGTGGCATGAAATATTCCCCCTTCCTAACCTTCCCCCTGAGGGGGAAGGAATGTTCTAAGCGGTGATGCTTGTGTCCTCGCTGAAATGACACATTACAAGATGCTGACCTACGTAATTTTTGTTTTTATTTAAAAGGATTAAAATGACTACTACAATGCAAGAAACCATGGCCGTCATTCGTAAATTTGCCCCCAATTTTACACCCAAAATAGGAATGGTTTTAGGGTCAGGCCTAGGTACTGTGGCCGACGAATTAACACAGCCTATTACAATCCCTTACCAAGCTATTCCAGGCATCCACTCCAGTGCTGTAGCAGGCCATGCTTCATTATTAGTGCTGGGATATTTACAAGGCGTTCCAGTGGCTTGTTTAAAAGGCCGTTTGCATATTTATGAGGGTGCGAGTTACGAATCTATTCGTACTTTAATCCGAATTGTGCGCCAATTGGGGGCAAGTGAGTTGATCATTGCAGGTGCTGTAGGATCCATCAATACAGACATGGAGCCAGGTGAAGTGATGCTTATTAATGATCACATTAATTTACAACCCGGCAACCCTTTAGTGGGTCCAAACGATGAATCCATTGGCCCGCGTTTTGTTAGTTTAGAAAATGCGTATGATGAAGAGTTAAGAGAAATATTTTTAAGAGTTGCGAAGCCCTTCAATTTCAATATTCAACAAGGTGTCTATATTTCACTACTAGGCCCTTCCTTTGAAACACCCGCAGAAATTCGCGCATATCGACTTTTAGGCGCAGATGTCGTTGGCATGTCTGTTGTTCCAGAAGTTATTATTGCCCGTCATTGTGGTTTGCGTGTCGTTGGATTGGGTGCCATCAGTAATTTGGCAGTAGGTCTAAGCACTGAAAAAGTCACACATGAAGGAACGTTACATTACGCTGACATTTCCGCACGTAAATTAGCAAAATTGATTCCTGCCTTTGTGAAAGAACTATGACGCGCGCTTTTATTATCCTGATGGATTCATTTGGTATTGGCGCATCTGCAGACGCTGTGAAATACGGTGATGTAGGTGCCGATACCTTGCGCCACATTGCAGAACACTGTGCTGTAGGTAAAGCAGACAAAATAGGAGTGCGACAAGGCTCTTTAGAATTACCCAATCTCACGCGTTTAGGTTTGAATGGTGCCGCTGAAATCAGTGGCGGAGAGCCCGTGCCGGGACTTGCTGTTGATGTACCCATTGAAGCTGCTTACGGCTGCGCTGTAGAGCTTAGTTATGGAAAAGACACACCCAGTGGTCATTGGGAAATTGCAGGCGTCCCCGCATTATTTGATTGGGGTTATTTTCCGCCAGAATATCCTAGTTTTCCTGACGAATTATTAAATGAGTTGATTAAGCGTGGTAACTTGCCAGGTGTGCTTGGCAATAAACATGCATCAGGCACTGATATTATTGTAGAGCTAGGCGAAGAACATCAAAAAACAGGCAAGCCTATCGTTTATACCTCTGCAGATAGCGTTTTTCAAATCGCAGCCCATGAGGAAAGTTTTGGCCTCCAACGTCTTTATGATCTGTGCTCGATTGCCCGCGAGTTAGTAAATGATTATAACGTAGGTCGTGTCATCGCCCGCCCCTTTATAGGCGAACCTGCAAACTATCATCGCACTGGGCATCGCAGTGATTATGCAGTACCTGCGCCAGAGCAAACATTATTAGATAAATTAGTTGCAGCCGGACGAGAAGTCATTTCGATTGGAAAAGTTGATGATATCTATGCGCATCGCGGCGTCACAAAAGTAGTAAAAGCCGACGGCAACATGGCACTCTTTGATGCATTTATAAAAGAAGCAGCCATCGCACCCGACGGCAGTTTAGTTTTTTTGAATTTAGTTGATTTTGATATGCTGTATGGTCATCGCCGTGATGTAGTGGGTTATGCAAAAGCCCTAGAAGATTTAGATGCCCGATTACCCGAATTTATCAATCTAATGCACCCCGGCGATCTGGCCATCATCACTGCCGATCACGGCTGCGATCCCACATGGCCCGGCTCCGATCACACACGCGAACATATTCCTGTTTTGGCTTTTGGCCCTGACATAAAAGCAGGCTCTATCGGCAAACGCGAAACATTTGCTGATATTGGCCAGACAATTGCGAAGCATCTAGGAATTGAACCTTTAAAAGTAGGCGTTGCATTTCTCTAATTATCTTTTGAATCCTTAAGCTCCGAGCGTTGTTGCTTTGCTCGTGAACGTGCGGGCGCACTTAGGGAATTCGATTAATAGCGCTTTCGCATATGGTTGAGGTTATCTAATACAATCAAATCGCGTATCAAATGTACCAACTGATTTCTTATTTGTTTGTATACCCCCTAGAGCTGCGTTGACGCCATCTCTGTGAGAGAAAATTGCCACGTTTCTTAATGCGGTCCGAGTACTTTCAGTTAGAGGATTTTGCCCATTCACATGATTGACCTGATTAATGCGCATTTGAGCAGATTCTTTAATTTCCTGTGATTTTTTATAACAGATATCGTGAATATCGCGGTGAAGGGTGTGCATTTCAAGCAGAGTACAATTTGAAAGAAATGTATCTGAGTTGAGTAACTTGCTTATTTGTTTTTGCAATAAAACAGACTGATCGCTAATTTCTTTTCTGGATGAGAACCCGCTAAAGTCAGTGCTGATCGATGCTATTTCATCGACGACTAAAAAAATTTTCTGGAATATAAGTAACTTTTTTTCTAATTCATCCAGTGTGGGTCTTAATTTTGGATTTAGCTGTAGGTAGGGTGAAATTAAGCTATCATAGATAAGCCCACTTTTTTTGGGTAAAAACGCACCCATGGTCTTAGCAAGCGCATAGACATCCATTTTTACATCAGCAAGGGGTGCGATTCTCATGAACCAGCATTCGGGTGCATAATGCCAGCATAATTCTTTAGCCCTTTCTTTCGCTGCATCAGAGCTTACATAAAATGTATTGCCAAGAGGTTCACCTATTTTTCTTGAAGTGCCGCCGTCAATTAAGTAAGTTGTTGAGTCAAGGAGAGAAGCGACATGAAGCATGTTATCGGATTTCAAATCGATGATAACCCTTCCTTTGTCGTGGTAGGCTCTTAATGCTCTTGCTGCAGCTAGATAATGAGTGATGAATTTACTTGGCGTGTTAATATTTGATTGTTCGTAGGTGTTGCCAGGAAAAAAGTCTACGTCAAGTCGATAGTCTAGTTGGGGGGCCGTAAATTCAAAATAATTAACGGGCCTTGAAGGATATGCAGTCTTATAAGAATCAGCTTTGTTTTTAGCTTCTGCGGTATCGACATTTCGAGGATCTGATGGCTGTAATATGACTCTTTTTGTGCCCTTGTCTGATCGGAATAGTCTTGCTTTGGCGCGGCGGCCTTGACCTAGATCTCGGTAAAATCTGAAAGTTGTTGTTCCACCTTCGCTATCGTATTCGGAGTCATTACCGCCTACATTGTCGATCTTTCGGCGGTATCTGTTTATTGCTCCGGAGTCAGGTTTAGTTCGTGTATGCATGGTATTAACCTATTTTAATCCCAATCTCATGCGGCACACCATCAGGCTGATCCAAAATATCAGCCGCCAATTGCCAATCTACAAATGTAGTACTTTTCGAAGCAAATGCATTTTCAACCAATGAAACCATGTTATTTAGATTAGACTGCAATCCATCATTAAGCTCTTCAAGTGCTGGATGAGCTTCTAGATAAAGCTTGTTATCATCCCAGCCCACTTTGTTAGGGGCATTGATAATAGCCACAGGCGTACCTTTTTCCACTAAAGGAAAAAACTCTTTAATATCGGATTCGTTCATACGAATACAACCGAAGCTCGCACGTCTGCCGATGCTTTCTGGAAAAATCGTGCTATGAATTAGGTAAGTTGGAATGCTTAAATAGATAGCATAAGGTCCCAGTGGGTTATCGGGTCCTGCTGCCATTGTCTTTGGTAATTCAATCCCTTGTTCACGATTGAATTGACGTATGTCTGCAGGCGGCGTCCATGTAGGATTTACTACTTTTCTTGTGATAGAGGTATTTCGAATAGGAATGGTTTTACCTATTTTACCAATGCCGATGGGGAACGTCATAACGTTGCCATGTCCTTCTGGGTAATAATACATGCGCATTTCGGCCAGATTAATCACAATACCTCTGTGCGGCATGTTAGGCAAAAGAAACTCAGTGGGAATTTTGACATAATTACTATTTACAATTCTGAGTTCTGTGGTGCCAGGATTCGCATTCACAATTGCATTTAATCCTATATTGTAGCGCTGCGCTAGTCCAACAGGCGTATCAGTCGCGACTGCTTCCGTTGTTTGTACATAGCCAATGAGAGTGTTTCCTGCGGGAGGGAGAGTATAATTAACGGCTTTCGCGGATTGCATCGCAATCACGATAGCCATGGTTAAAATAAGCGATATAAATAAATTGTTTTGCGTTGTCATTATAATTTTCCTAGCCAACTAAATAGCTTGAGTGATTTAACCAATGTCGATCGGGATAATAAACAAATATTAACGTATTATCTTTAATTGTATTGATGAGTGGATGTACTGTTGCTTCATCTACCGCCAGACAGCCCCAGCTGCGTCCTAAAAAACCATATCGACTTACGACCTTATGATCTGCATACCATGCACCGTGTACCACAATATCACGCTGGTAAGCGTTATCATTTACGCCCCTTTCTAAACCTAATAATCTCAGCGAATAACCGTTGCCGCCTACATAGGGCGCGCCAGTGGTTAAAAATAACCCAAGACTGGATTTTAAACTGCCTGGGTCATTAGAGAAAGAGGTTGCATTGAGGCGGCCGCTCTCTCTGCCGTGGGTAACCCAAGTATTGAATAAGACTTTCGCACGTTTTAAATCGATAACCCATAATCTGCGTTCTGAGGAGGGCTTTGAGTAATCTACAATCGTTAATAGCTGTTTGGTGTCCATGCCTCTTGCGTGCGCTCGTAAATAGGCGTCCAGACTCATTTTGAGGACATTGGTATCAATATTACTAGCTTGCGCATTAATTTTGCTGACCTCTTCAGCGACCCATGTTTCTGTGCCGACCGGAGAAGTAGGTGCAGAAGGTCCAAACCACGAAAAAGGTCCCCAACCTGCGATGCAAAAAATAATCAAGATAGCTATAATGTGTCTTATCTTCATAAGGCCCTGTTTAATAAGCATGGAGTCAAAATGTGCTTGAAATTTGTCTAAAATAAAATCAGAAGTCCGATATTATCACTCAGTATGCCACCTTGTGTCAATCGATATGACTACATTTTAAGCAAAAATGAGTGATTACAAAGGGTTGCCATAAAACACAAATGACAAGCAATAACTGCGAAACTGCTAGAAAGTTTAGCCAAAAAACTAGCAGTTATAAAAAGAAAGAGGTATAGTTTCAGCCCTAGAACTCCACGTTTATTGCGTGTAGTCGTCATTTTAGAAGATCAAATTTTGGAGATAGAACACATGAAAAAGATTGCATTAGTATTGAGCATCGTTGCTTCCGCGCTTGTATTGGCAAGCTGTGCTAATAAAGGTACAGAACAACCTACAGTTGTAAGCACCGATAACAATGCTAAAGTTGTAGCTGTACCTGCTAAACATCACCGTCATCATCATAACTACAAAGGTGAAGCAGCAGCTCAGTAATTGTCATTGAACGATATGGAGAGCATCTTTGTGTTCTCCATGTTTTCAACTGCATAGAACAAGAAAAGACGAACACGATTGGAATAGTGAAATTTGCTGATATAGTTCCTTAACTTTTAATGAGGCATGCATGAGTACAACAGATAAAATTCGTGTAGCAGTTTTATATGGTGGTCGTTCAGGCGAGCATGAAGTTTCATTAATGTCTGCAACCAATGTGATTCAACATTTAGACCGTTCTCGTTTTGATGTCATTCCCATTGGTATTGATAAAGAAGGCGGTTGGTTTTTAGGCGACGATATTTTAAAAAAAGAATTAAATTCACCGGCTCTTTTGCGGTTACAGCAAGAGTCAGAACGCATGCTGTTTAATCCAGATTTAATTGGTAAAGCGCTGCAACAAATTCCTCCTAGTCAGTTAATAAAAAGCACTGGCCGTATTTTCGATGTTGTTTTTCCTGTGATTCATGGACCTTTGTGTGAAGATGGTACCGTACAAGGATTACTTGAGTTAGCAGATGTGCCCTATGTAGGCAGCGGTGTATTGTCTTCAGCAGTAGGTATGGATAAAGATGTTTCCAAACGCTTAGTCATGAATGCGGGCATGAAGACCCCTGCTTATCTCGTGATTAAAAGCGGGCATTGGGAAAAAAATCCGCAGCAGTTTTGTGCGTTAGTGGCAGAAAAATTACAATATCCTGTTTTTGTGAAACCAGCAAATACGGGTTCAAGCGTTGGTGTGGAAAAAGTAAAAAGCGCAGCTCATTTAGTTGCTGCTATTAATGCAGCATTTCGTTATGACACTAAGGTAATTGTTGAGCAAGGCATTGATGTCATGGAAATTGAAGTGGCTGTGTTAGAGTCGCTTGAAGCAGGTGTTGACCCTATCGTAAGCGTGCCAGGTGAGGTTAGACCCACTGCAGCACATGAGTTTTATTCTTATGCTTCAAAATACCTTGATGAAAAAGGCGCGGAGTTGATTATTCCCGCACCTATTTCTGAAGAGCTAAAAGAAAAAGTATGTGAATTTGCTAAAAATATTTTTTTAGCGTTGGATTGTGAAGGCATGGCCAGAGTCGATCTTTTTGTGGAACGCGGAACGAATGAAATATATTTTAATGAAATTAATTCGATTCCTGGGTTTACGAAAGTCAGCATGTATCCAAAATTAATGTCGGCATCGGGGATTGGGTATTCTGAATTGTTGACACAGTTGGTGATGTTGGCGGTTGCGAGGCATTCAAAGAAAACGATGCTTAGCAGGGAGTGTTTAGAAGCTTAAAGTTGCTGTAACAGCTTACTACTCCTGTATCGTCATTGCGAGCGAAGCGAAGCAATCCATCTCGAAAGCAAAGCTTAGTATCTAAGATTAGCTTTCTGAAGCCTTGCTTTCGAGATGGATTGCTTCGCTTCGCTCGCAATGACGCCTGTGATTTAAGAAAAATTCGTGGGGATATCATATGCGTGCGTACCCGTTCACGATTGATTTTGTGGGTTACGCAAGGTTTATGGATGAAGTTAAATAAAAAGGAGGTTATTAAAAATTAAGTAGAGTTGTTAAAAAATCATATGCTTCGATTATTATTGTTTTGCATAGTTCTTTCATGGGCAGCGCTCAGTCAAGCGCTCACAGAAGTCCCACGCACCCTCTCGTTAAACGACGCCATCTTATTAGCCCTCCGAGAAAGCCCCGGTGTGCAACTGCAACAACTAGCCGCCATCCAGAAAAAATACGCCCTGGAATTAGCACAATGGCATTTCAAACCCCACTATGAAATAGATGCAAGCAAACTAACCTCACAAACTTATTCCTCCACTCAAGCAGGAGGCGTATCGCAAATAACGCAAAATTCAACAGGCATAACGCCTAAGGCTACGTTAAATACACCCTTCGGTACGAATATCACGTTAGCTGCGAGCAATGATATTGGCAAGAACTACCGCCCCGGCGTATCGCTCACCGTCGTGCAACCTCTAGTAAGAGGATTCGGTCGTCCCATCGTAGAAGCTGCCCTGCAAAGCGCAATGGAAAGTGTCAAAATTAGTCATATGCAATCCGAAGAAACATTACGTAACACTGTAACAAATGTAATTGATGCTTATCTTGGTGTGGTTTCTGCAGAAAAAACACTAGAAATTGATAAGGGTGATTTACAGCGCTCACAAAAATCAGTAGACCAAACAAAGTTATTCATTAAAGCGGGCCGCAAAGCAGGTGTAGAATTAGTCACAGTAGAAGCTGCTGTTGCTAATATTCAAGCGAAAATAGAAACAGATCAAAACTCGCTAGCACAAGCACATGCAAAACTGTTGCAAACAATCGGTTTAGATCCCAGTGCGAATGTTGTGTTTACTGATATTTCAGTGCCAAAATTAATTCAGAAGTATCATATACCTTCACTGGAAGACACAAAAAAATTAGTGGTCACTAATGATGTTTCATATCGAACCGCACAAATAACTTACGAAGGCACTGTGAAGCGTGGCGTTGCTAGTGCCGAAAACGACATGCTTTGGAAATTAGATCTTACAGCCACAGCTGCAACAGGCAGTAATGGCGGCAGCGGCAGCCAAAATTCAGGATTGAATAGTTTAGTGAATGGCGTCAATCGAAATGACAGTGTTACATTAAATTTAACCATCCCCATCGATGACCAGTCAGCAAAAATTGCATTAGAAGACGCAAAAATAGCGTTACATGAAGCGGCTATTGGCCTAAGACAGGATAAATGGAAGTATGAATCTACAGCTATTGATTCCTGGAACAATGTTTTCAGCGCTGAGCGCTCATTAAAACTATCAGGGCACGCAGAAGAGCTACAACAAAAAGTCTATAACGTTAATGAACAAAAATACAATTACGGCTTAATTGATAGCATAGAATTGCAAAATATAAGACAAACTTATATGGCGACTCAACAACAATATTTATCACAGCAAATTTCATATCTAAGAGCGCTTGTCGCCCTAGATCAATTGACTGGTCGAACATTGCAAACATGGAACATACAGGTGGGATCATGATTAATCGTTTATTTATTATCTTTCTATTACTACTCATCAGTAGCTGCGGCCACAACGATAAAAATTCAGCGACCGGTGAGAGTGAAATTGTCACAGTCACCTTGAAACCATTAATCACTAATCTATTGTATGCCGGTACTGTGCTGCCATTAAAAGCAGTAGTTGTGACCACACCCGCAGAAGGCGTCGTTGAAGATATGGCATTTCATTATGGCGATGCAGTGAAAGCGCAACAAGCGTTGTTTGTCATTCAATCAAGCAAATTTCAGGCTGATTACAAAGCGGCATTAGTGCAATATGTAAAAACAAAAACAGATTCTATCAATAGTGAAAGCTTATTTAAGGAAGCTGAATTTCTACATAAAAATCAATTAATCTCAGATGATGATTATAAAGGTAAAAAAACAAGTTATTATACGAGTCAGCTTGGCTTGGTTCAGGCAAAAGATGCGTTATCAACCATGATGAAACAATTAGATATGAAAGGATTTGATTTCGAAAAATTAACGGTAGCGGATATCGATAAAATAAGTTCTCTACTGAATCAGAAAGAAAATTTAGAAAAAATTCATATTGTTGCACCCGCAGACGGTGTCGTATTGTTAGCAGCTAAAGAAGACAGCGAGAGCACGACGAAGATTAGTAAAGGCTCCCAAGTCAAACAAGGCGATACGTTGGCGATGATTGGTGATGTGAGTGGTTTGATCATTCATATCAATGTGAATGAATTTAATATCAATCAATTGAAAGTAGGTCAAAAAGTAAAAGTAAGCGGCACTGCTTTTTCACAATTTAAGTTAGATGGTCAAATTTCAGGGGTGGATCGTCAAGCGCAGACCGCGTCAGGCGGGGTGCCTGTTTTTGCTGTTGAAATCGTCGTTCCAAAACTGACACCCGCTCAACAGGCCGTGATTCATGTGGGCATGAGCGCAAAAGTACAAATTAACATTGAAGGTGAATCGGTGGTTTCTGTGCCATTTGCAGCTGTTTATTCAAAAAACAATGTATCCTATATAAAGATGCAAGATAACGATAGCCATAAAATTATTGAAGTTCCAGTTAAAACAGGTGCAACGACGGAGGATGCTGTTGTGATTGAATCTCCCTTGAAAGCAGGAGATAAAATTGTCGTCCCTCACTAATTTAATTGATTTACAAAACATAACTAAAGTTTATCAATCCGGTATGAGTGAGTTTCATGCGTTAAAGGGCATTAGTTTTCAATTAATGCGCGGCGAAATGCTAGCGCTCGTGGGTGCGTCAGGCTCTGGTAAGTCGACCATGATGAACATTATGGGATTCCTTGATCATTGCAGCACTGGCAATTATATTTTTGCTGGTGAAAATGTTTCAAGATTAACAGATCAAGAATTAGCGATCACACGCAATCAAAAAATCGGTTTTGTTTTTCAATCATTTTTTTTACTACCACGATTGAACGCATTACAAAATGTGATGTTGCCGCTTTTTTACAGAGAAGAATCCCCCGCAGTTGCGCGCACAAAAGCAATGACTATCTTAAAAAAAGTAGCCATGGATAAATTTATTGATCACAAACCTAATCAATTATCTGGCGGTCAGCAGCAACGTGTCGCTATCGCTCGCGCTTTGGTAGGCGATCCCGATGTTATTTTTGCAGATGAACCCACAGGCGCGCTTGATTCTAAAACTGGCGAAGAAGTGATGAACTTATTTCTGCGTCTTAATCAAGAAGAAGGTAGAACCATTGTAATCGTGACACACGATAAAGAAGTCAGTCAGCAATGTCAGCGTGTTGTGACTTTAAAGGATGGATTAATAGTATGCGATTGATGAATCATATCCAAGAAGGTCTCGCTAATTTACTTTCATCTAAGTTACGTTCGGTATTAGCATTGCTAGGTATTTTAGTAGGAACCGCATCAGTAGTAGCAATGGTATTAGGCGGTGAGCTAGTCACCAATGAAGCATTAAAACAATTCAAAACCCTAGGCACAGATTTATTAGCCGTGTCAGTGAGTGATTCATCAGAAGGTGGTGGCAGTGCAGGCGGTGCACTCTCCAATTTAACTTTACCTGAAGTCTTGAATTTACAAAAATCCGATGCGTCCATTGTTGATGTTGCACCTTATGCCCAACTCTATAACCCAGCTCAATTTAATGGCCATTCAATCAATGGCAGTGTTCTAGGAGTCACCGAGAATTTTGCTCATATTGTCCACTTAGAATTAGCCGGCGGCCGTTTCATATCCATGCTGGACGGCTATGGATTTTTTTGCGTCATCGGCGATAAAGTGAATGCACAAATTAAGAAACTTACATTTTTTGATGCCATCGGCCAACAAATACAAATAGGCAAAAACATTTTCACCATCGTAGGCGTCGCAAAACCCTGGCCTGAAAACAGTTTCGTCTATGCCGATATTGACTCCACAGTTATGATTCCTATTTTAACGTCCATGTCCTTAAGTAAATATGCCGCGATCAATAATATTATTTTACGTCTCACGCCTGAGGCGAACATTGAAAACGTACAAAACAACATTACGACTTATATCAATAGACAAGTTGCAAACAAACGCCTCTTTTTTCGCAGCGCAAAAGAATTAATTGCACGCATGTCAGCCCAAAGCCAAATATTCACCGTATTTTTAGGTTTAATAGGCAGCATTTCTCTACTCGTTGGCGGCATCGGCGTAATGAACATTATGCTTGTCTCCGTTGTTGAGCGAAGACGTGAAATCGGAATTCGTCTAGCGGTCGGCGCAAAACGCTCCGACATTTGGGCCCTCTTCCTAGTCGAAGCCATCATGCTCTCCCTTATCGGCGGCACATGTGGTGTCACAATAGGCGTCATTATCGCCTATGTAATGGCATTATTTTGGCACTGGGAATTCACTTTATTCCTTATGCCTCCTCTTATCGGGTTTACTGTCTCCGTCGCAGTAGGTATATTTTTTGGCTATTACCCCGCATACAAAGCATCTCAACTAGACCCTATCGATGCATTGCGCTCGGAGTGATTTAGTTAGTGACTATTTCTGCGAGCTCCACTGTCGTGCCCGTGCCTTAATCTTCGTCATTGCGAGCGCGAGCGAAGCAACCTAGTCTTTCAACGCTGCT
>DHJK01000115.1:20663-22215 GCA_002404295.1 Legionellales bacterium UBA4722 | reverse complement strand
AGCGAAGCAACCTAGTCTTTCAACGCTGCTTTTGAGCCTAAATGATTCTAATCAGCTTTAGAAAGACTCTCGCGCTCGCAATGACGAGGATTGAGACACGGGCATGTTTACGATAGGGGTAATGAAAATCGCTGAACTGTTACCTTTTTATTTTATTGCCTAGAACACCTCTTGCTGACCATAAAACACACAGCCACTCTATCAAAATAAAAATATTTAAAAAAATCTCTTTTTTTAATTTTTCTTAATCTTCTCTTAAGGTTAATAGATTACTATCTGTATTCAGAAATGTACTACTTTGTTTTTAATGAGGACTGTTATTATGAAAAGTCAATCCCAATCCTATTTGGATCAATTTCGAAAGCTATCAAATAGCGAAAAAACCTTATCTTTTAAAACAAGCGATAAAGTAATTTCAGAATTTAAAATTACCAACAACTATGTTGACCTCCTCGGACTAGCTGCCACGGGAAATATTCATGCACTCGTTACATTAGCTGTATCTAAGTATGAAACAGGCAAGAATAGAGAGGATGCATTAGAAGAGCTTGAAGTAGCAATGCAAGCTGCTCAGTCAAGGCTAGATGAAAAAGAAGCATCAGGCGAGCTGGCGTTTGCAATTGCTACTATTCTAAAAGAACCTGATTTAAAAGCAAAATATTACCATATAGCAATCCTTGCGGGTAATAGCCATGCGTTTTTAAAATTGTGCGGAACTCCTTTTTTGGGCTTTAGGTTATGTAAATACAATATAGGAGATTATTATGCACTCTTCGCACTAAATTTGCTTGATGAAAACTCACGCCAGACATGTATTGACGAGTTAAAGCCTTCGTTTCGGGATTGGCAGACTTATTTTGCTAAAGATAATTGCCTTGCTTTATTCCAAGATTTTCACAATAACAACCCTGAACAATTTAAAGTTTTTTTTAGACAGCATTCTGTTGCAGAGCTAAAGCATGCACTAAGTGATACAACTAGATTCACCGAAGACTGTTTTAACCAATATCAAGAAGAGTTGATTGATAATATATTAAATTACATCGGTCAATTGAAAGAGAAAGGCCGCACTTTTGATGATGATATACAAAAAGCAAAACTGTTTTATAAAAATCAGTATCATCTAAGCTATTTTGAAAGGATTGAGCCTAAAATTGGAAGCAGAATAAAATATATTGAAACAAAACAGATTCCTTCTCTTTTAAGTGATATGCAATCGGATGTTAATCTACACATAAAAGAGTTGATGGTTGAATTGATTGGTTTGTTGCGGGATAAAAATCAGGATCAGAAGCCAACTAATATTCCTATAAACGGAACAAAGCTGACAGATTTTGAATCTGACCTTTATAGCCATATTTTGCAAGCAAGTAAATTCTTATTATTTACTAGAGACATACGAAATGACTTCGGTAATTATGTTAATTTTCTTGATAATGCTGAAAATGCAACATTAGTACCCTCATTCATTTTATTTCTTCAAGAAATATCCCAAAAAGTGCCTATTTACAACAAAAGGAACCCATCTAATTGACTCTTCACAAGTAAAAAC
>DHJK01000115.1:19918-20583 GCA_002404295.1 Legionellales bacterium UBA4722 | reverse complement strand
CTTCACAAGTAAAAACTATTTTTTTAAAATTAAAAGCGTTAGAGAAAACAAAAAATATTTTATATGGCGATGCACTTGATGAAGCAATCATGTTATTGGCTAGCCCGTCTGCTCCGTCCCTCGACGTGGCTGTTGGCCCAGCAGAAATCAAATCAGATACACATAACGAAGTAATATCAATTGCAAATACAAAAAAATATATTGCTGCAATTAATGCGCTCCATGTAGCAAATGAGGAGGTGCTTAGAGTCTGTAACCAGCCTCTTAAGCCGTGGACTAATAGAGTGTTTGACTCTCCTCTAGCAATGACTGCTATGATTTCCTTGGGAATACCAGGATCGATGGGGATGGGGCTTCTTGGGCTAGGGCTATCAGCCGCTAACCCTGCTTCTTTTGGATTGTTTTTATTTTTTGCTACAGGCGCTACTTCATTAGTATTACTAGCAGGTTTAATTTATACAATAGGAAATTATAAGCACCCTGTTGGCGTAGCTGTTCGCGAGGAAAAGAAAAGCGCACTACAAGCATTGAGTTTATTTAAAGATAAAATGTTCAAAGAGAGTATTGCAATAGCAGCCGCGCCTACAGTACCAACTGTTCGACCTTATTTACAAGCTAGCTAGTTTTATAGTATTAGCTTACCTCAGCTCACTGCCGTCATTGCG
>DHJK01000115.1:11482-19696 GCA_002404295.1 Legionellales bacterium UBA4722 | reverse complement strand
GCTCGCAATGACGGCAGTGAGCTGAGCTATTGAATATCCTTAGTCTACACAAGTTTCCACCGGACGTTCAGCCAAAGAATTCTCACCCTCAAACAATCTGTCAGCCCCCCACTCCGTCCACGACCCATTGTAAACCCCATGCTGAGGATAGTTCATTAAATCCAGCAAGAAATTTAAAATAGGCGCCGTCATCCCAGAGCCGCATGTAGTAATAATTGGAGAATTTAAACCAATACCAATTTCAATTAACTTCTTGCGAATTTTCTCAAGTGGAAGAAAATTCCCTTCTTTATCAAACATAGAAATCGTTGGGAAACAATAAGCACCAGGTATATGACCACGACGAACACCCGCTCGCGGCTCAGCGCCACCGCTATAACGCACCGCATGACGTACATCCACAATTTGTTCCGAAGGTGTAGCAAAATTATTTTTGATTTGAGTCAGCGTACGCAAAAACTCAGGTTTAAAACGCGCCGTGTAAGCTTTTGAAGTAACCGTAGGCTGTCCCGATTCAGTCTTGCCACCAAACTTTTCCCAAGCCTTAAACCCACCATCCAAAATATAAAGCAAATTCGAGTCATGCCCAAACATTTTAAATTGCCATAACGCACGAGCAGCCGTATGCAGCTCACTGTTATCGTAAAAAATAATCTTATAATCATTACGAATACCCAGGCTGCTGACTAACTCACTAATCCGCTGCTCATCATGAATCAGCATATGCGGATGAGCTGCATCAGGATTTGGGTCGCTGAAAATATCGACATCAAGAAAATGCGCATCGATAATATGCTTATCTAAAAACTCTTGCCTCGCATTACGCTCGCCAAGATGGAAGCTTGCATCTAGAATAATAAGGTTTTTTTGATTTTTACGGAATTTATCAAGTTGTGCAGCATTAATGAGCCAAGCCATGGTTATTTCTCAATGAGTATTTTAAAGTGAGGCTATTTTAGCACTGTGCTGTCTTAAAACAAAACGCCTTCCATCAACTTTTTAAATTGCAGCACAATTTGATCAGCGGGCAGAGGCTGGCTTAAGAAATACCCCTGTACCATGTCACAATTTTGCAATGATAAGTATTGAACCTGCTCAGCCGTTTCAACCCCTTCAGCTACGACTTCAAGCCCCAAACTATGCGCTAAGGCAATAATAGCCGTCGTAATAGCGCAATCGTTAGGATTAGTGGGCACACCCTTAATAAAACTTTGATCAATTTTTAATAACGTCACGGGGAACTGCTTCAGTTGACTGATAGAAAAATAACCAGCCCCAAAATGATCAATAGAAATTTGCACGCCAGTCGCTTTGATGTCTGCCAATATACTCATCGCTTTATGAGCATCATCCATCATCGCCGTTTCCGTGATTTCTAATTCCAGATAATTTGGATTCAATCCCGAATCTTGTAATGCGGCTGCAATCATTTTAGCAATATCAGGATGATAAAATTGTTTAGGTGAAAGGTTAACAGCAACCGGCATATGAGTATAACCCGCATCTTGCCATTGTTTATTCATTTTACAAGCTTCACGCAACGCCCATTCACCAATAGGCTGGATTAATCCCGTTTCTTCAGCGATAGGAAGAAATTTTTCAGGATTCATCACGCCAATTTCAGGATGCACCCAACGAATCAACGCTTCAAGTCTAGTGATGCTACCTGTTTTTAACTGCAATTTAGGTTGATAGTAAAGCGTCAGTTCGTTATTACTGATGGCCTTACGTAATGATTTTTCCATATGCAAATATTCAGAAGCTTCTGCATCCATGGCTTGAGTATAAAATCTAAAAGTATCTATGCCCGCATTTTTTGCTTTACTCAATGCAACATCTGCATTTTTCAACAGATCTTCCAGGCAAGTGCCTTCCGTTGGGTAAACACAGATACCAATATGACTCGTCAGAACTGTTTCAGCTTCATTTGTTTTAATAGGTTGTGATACCGCATGTAATATTTTATTCGCAACAGTACTTGCAAATTTAGCTTTACCAATATCATTTAATAAAATATTAAATTGATTGCCTTCTAATTTAACCAACACATCTTCACTGCGTAGTGCGCTAGCCATTCTTTTTTCAACTTCATTCATAGTAGATTCATCAATAGCAGCGCGTGATGTTGTTTTTGGTAGGCTGACTTCAACAAATAAAATAGCTAATAATTTATTACGACGCTTAGTATAGCTAATGGCTTTATTCAATGTTTCATTGAAGAAAATGTGATTAGGAAGTGATGTATTTTTATCGTATGTAAACCAAACAGGAGACTCTTGAGGACGTGTTTTCTCTTTTGGCGGTATATCAGTCGAGGGAGGCGAAATGGTTAGCTTATTGATCTCTGTAGCGATTAAGGCGACCTCATCATTTCCGCTTATGTTGAGAGACGGCAGTGTGCGGTTTTTTGTGCGAGTTCTTTCTAATTGCTTATTTAGTTGCTCAACACGTTTAATAATAAAGAGTTGTGTAAGCCCCCACATGCTCAGTGCAAACAAGCCACCTAATGCAATAAAATTTAGCAAAGAATCATGTATTGCAGAAAAATAGTTGAGCGTAAGAAAGAGGGCCCACAAGAACCCAATAATAATGAATGCCTTAGTCCTTAATTTCATTTGACCCCCCTGGTGAAGGCAACGCTACGAGTATAGAAACATGATACTCTATATTATAGTCTAAACTACTTTTGATTAAATTGGGCTGGTCTCTATGAATAAAAACAAGATGCCGGGTGACCCTTCTAGCCGTATTAATAAACGCGCTCATTCCTTTAAAGTGCTGCTTCATCGTATAAAACGCCTGGCACGTCATAAAATGGGTTACCCCGTTTCACTGCTGACACATTTGGGTATTATTAATAATAAAATTTTTGGCATTAACCAAGGCTCACTTGCCAATATTTTATTGAACAATGTAGGTGATCCTTTCAAAGATTCTGAAACATCTTTAATGGAAGTTAAAAAACATGAAAGAATGCTTATTAGAATTTTAGCAAAATTTTACGGACTTAAAAAAAGTGATGCCAGAGGTTACGTCACGACCGGTGGAACAGAGGGAAATTTCGCTGGTATCTGGTGGTCAAAACGCTATTTAATTAATCATGCCATGTCTGTACTTCTAGAGTCAGATGATGCTGTAAAGTTACAAATAAAAGAAGAGCAAGATTTACTAAGCGCACTTTCTAAAATACCAACTAATGATTATTATAACAGTAGTATACAGTTAAGAAAAATTCTCGAAATTCGAAATGCAATTGCAGATAAGAAAAGTGTTATTCAACAATTATTAACGCCCACGGTATTTTTCTCAAAAGACCACACCCATTATTCTGTGCCTAAAATAGCAGAAATATTGCATCTCAATATAAGACCAGTACAAGCTAACCTAGACGGCTCAATCAATCTTGATAATTTCAAAAAAGAACTCATTTTGAATCTTGCGGCATATCCCTATAGCCCAGTGATTGTTATTTGTAATATTGGAACTACCATTACGGGAACTATTGATGATATCCCCGGTGTAAAAAAAGTTCTGGAAACTATACAGCCAAAACCAAATTATACTATTCATATGGATGGCGCACTGACAGGATTTGTGCTGCCAATATTGAAACCGTTCGGTAATATTAAAAATTATTTTGACGAATTGGGTGTCAATACCTTGGCTTTTTCAGCCCATAAATATTTAGGCTTATCGCAACCCTGCGGAATTATTCTTTCAAAGAAAAGTTTTTTTGAAAAAGCGTTTGAGAAAGCAGAAAGAAGTGTTGAATATGTTGGTAATATTATCGATTCAACGGTGACAGGTTCGCGTTCCGGTTTAAATGTGCTGATGTTTTATAACGCCCTTTGTGTTCTAGACATGGATAAAAACAATATAAAACTGGGCGCAATGGTAGCTGAGAACTTAGAGAATGCGCAATATTTATATGAGCAATTGAAAAAATTGTTGGGGCCTGAACATGTTCAGCATCCGTATAATTTTAATGTCATTTTTGCAAGGCCATCGCTTGCTTTAGCAAAAAAATATCAACTCATGCTGCGAGGAGAAACGGCGACAATCTGTGTGTTATCCAACGTGACAAAGAGGTTAATCGATCAGTTCATCAACGATTTACAACTTGATAAGGAGAAGACCATGAATATCACTAAACCAGAATACACCATCTGTACGCTAACCGTAGATCACCAAAAATCAGCAATTGATCTTTTTACAAAATCGTTTTGTGACAGTGAGCCAATTACTAAGCATCTTAATATTAAATACGATGACTATGAAATTTTTGCTAAAGAAGTCGTGCAAAAAGCAGTGAAAGAGGGGATGAGTGTGGTGGCTATAGATTCAAAAAACCATGTTATTGCTGTAGTGCTTGCAGAAGATATTGCTAATCCGTTTAAACCTACGGTTGCACAATATCCTAAACTCAAGCCTATTTTTGCTGTATTAGATCAACTTTCAGAGCCTTTTTTAGCAGGTAAACAATTCAATAAAGGGAAAATAGCTCATATCTGGATTGCAATTGTGAATGCAGATATCCGAGGTAAAGGGTTATCAACAGCGATAGGCATGGCTTGCGCTACGATTTGTATGCGTAAAGGCTATGAATTTGCGTATACTGAGTTTACCAATGAAATAAGTGAAAAAATCTTACATCACTATAAGCTGTATGAGTTATGTAATAGTATTGACTACAATACGTTTACTTATGAAGGTCAAAGACCCTTTCAGGGGTTGAATGGTAAAGCGTCTGCTTATATTATAGGCGTTAAGCCCGGTGTGGAATTCGATGCACTTCCAAGCTGTTATACGGTGACAACAAAAGTTTCATAATGGATATGAAAACGAATGGAGACAGTTGTTAGCGATAGACAAATCTCAGCAGAGGAAAGAGCTCAAGTCAGCCGGCAAGTTAAAGTCGAGCTGCTTGAGCATCTTTATGCAGGCTGTCTGCCCGGCGTTATTGTTGCCATTCCTTTAGGTATTGGTATTTTTATTAATTTTTATAAGCATACCCCTTTCCCGCCACTGCTTGCTTGGTATATTGTTTATAACTTAGGAATAGTGTCACTTGCTGCTTTGTTTTTTGCCTATACGCGGTATAAAAGTAAAATAAGTTCTGATACATGGTTATTAGCTTATTCTATTAACATGTCAATTTGTGCGTCGTTGTGGGGAGTCTCTGTTTTTCTTATTCCTACGGACAATCTATTAAGTCAATATATTGCTTTGATTGCCTTGTTTCTGCTTACGCCTGGTTATGCGACGGGTACCATAGGGCAATTCAAGCTTTGTATTTTTACGCTTTCAATCATTATTGTTCCACTCATTGTATGGTCGCTTTTAAAGGGCGCTTTTTTTTATAATATGATCGCTGGTTTTTCAGTGCTTTATTTAGGTTTTTTGATTAGTATTAATAAACGTAGTACACAGTGGTTTATTGATTCTCTTAAATTAAAATTGGAAAATACGTTAGTAAGTTATCAAGCAAATCATGATTTATTAACAGATTTACCTAATCAGCGTCTATTGCCACAATATATAGAATCAGCAATAAAAGCGGTAAAAGAGACTCCAGATACTTTTGCCATAGTCTGTTTTTCATTAAATCGTATGGAAATCATTAACGATAGTTTGGGTTTAGAGGCAGGGGACTCCATTATTCAACATGTGGCAGAGAGGCTCAATGATTTTGCGACGCAAGTTGCAAAAGAGAGGGATGAAAAAGCACGCTATCTTATTACTATGTCACGTAAGGATACGTTTAATATTTTGATATCGCCATTGCTTGCCGATGAAGCAGAAAATAAAATTAAGGTACTTTTTTCTATTTTAGATGAACCGTTCTATTTAGAGCAAAGAGGGGTGAAGCTAACGGCCAGTATGGGTGTAAGTCTTTACCGAAAAGATAGTGAAGATATTCACGTATTGCTGGTTAATGCCGATGCAGCCATGCTAAAAGCAAAACAATTTGGTGGTAATTGTCTTGAATTTTACAGAGCAGAAATTAATGCGCAAGTGCCCAAACAATTACAACTAGAAACAGACTTGCACTCCGCGCTCAAAAATAATGAGTTTGAAGTGTACTATCAACCCTTGATCGACTTAAAAGTAAATCAAATTACGGGTATGGAGGCTTTGCTCCGTTGGAAGCATCCTCAGCAAGGCTTTATATCGCCTGTTAATTTTATTCCATTGGCAGAAGAAACAGGTTTGATTGTGCCTATTGGTGAATGGGTAATGAGAGAAGCCTGTGCTCAAACAAAAAAATGGCATCAAATGGGTTTTTCAAACCTGAAGGTCGCTGTTAATTTAGCAGAGAAGCAATTACGTCAAAAGAATTTTGTAGGGACGATTGATCGTATATTAACGATGACGGATTTCAGTCCGCGCTATCTTGAGCTTGAAATTACTGAAACAGCTATTTTAGATGAAACCATTACTAATTTATTAAAAGAGTTCAAAAAAAGAGGCTTGAGTTTGTCTGTGGATGATTTTGGGACAGGCTATTCCGGATTAAGCTATTTAAAGCGTTTCGCAATTGATAAATTGAAAATAGATCAATCCTTTATTCGAGACATCCCAGCAAGTGCAGATAGTATTACTATTGTTTCAGCTATCATAGCGATGGCAAAAGAATTAGGTATCAATGTGCTTGCCGAAGGTGTCGAAACCGAAGAGCAGTTAGAGTTCCTGCGTAAGAAAGGTTGTAACTATATACAAGGTTACTATTTTAGCAAGCCTGTTGACGTGAGTGCATTTACTCAGTTATTGTTAAGTTCTCGTGAGACTGTATCGCATCCAATTAAATCGTAAAATAGTTTGTTATTGATAAGGGAGAGCAAGATAAAATGAAAAGGATTAATAAAAAAATAATAGGTTTTTGTGTGCTCGGATTGATGACAGCTTGGTCGGTTCAGGCCAATGCTGCTGGCTATAAGATGGAATTTCAAAGTGCTGCAACTTTAGCGGATTCAGGTGATGCTGCCGTGGTCGAAGATGCAGGCACTAACTGGTATAACTCTGCGGGTTTGGTGTATGTGCCGCAACAGCTTGCTTTGTCAGGGATTGAGATTTATCAGCATACTAAATTTTCAGGAACAGTGATTGCACCTAATATTCCTGGGCTTCCTGTGCCTCCTGGATTTAATCAAACAAGCACCACTAATTCTTATCCAAATGCATATCTTCCCGCTGTTCATTATGCCTATCCTTTTAGAGATCGTTGGGCGGCGGGTATCAGTATTGTCCCTGCGTGGGGTTTGATGGAAGATTATGGCAATGCCTTTTTACGTTATAATTTAACACGGCTTTATACTAAAACAATTGATGTTGCACCAAGCTTGGCTCTAAGAATTAATGATCAATGGTCTGTAGGGTTAGGGCCTGATTTTCATTATTTCTCTGTAGAAAGTAAAAGCGCAGCTCGAACGCAGGTACTTGGGACGCCTAGCGATTCATTATCCAGGTATTCCGCTGATCATTGGAATGAAGGTTGGCATGCTGGGGCGTTATTTCGTTTAGATGATGCGACACGCTTTGGTTTGAATTATCGTTCAAGGATTGTGATGCATCTGCAGGGTTATAGCAGTTTTGGAATGAACGGTGTGGGATCTTTTGAAACTAATCGGTTTAGTGTGAACATACCTCTACCTCCTACAACGTCGTTCAGTATTTATCATGATATGACAGCTAAATGGGCAATGATGGGTACTGTTTCATACGATCAATGGGGTATTGTCAATGCATACAATGCACACAATTATCAATCTATTTCCCCAGTTGGAACTCCTATTTTGGTCGATGCAGCATCGCCACAAAACATGAGCAATACATTCGATTGGGGTCTAGGTACGCATTATCAATTAAACAAGCAATGGATGTTGCGTGCAAATGTTAAATACGAGCCTACCCCTACTAATAGCAGAGATCGTGATGTGAATTTCCCTGATGGCGACAAACTAGGATTTCAAATTGGCGCACGTTATCAAATCAATAAGAAGTTAATGCTTGATTTGGTTTATGGCCATGTTTTTGTGAGACAAGAGAATATTGGGTTAGTAAACCCAGTGACGGCTGTTGCTACGAATGGTCATGTTAATACCAGTATTGACTTGGCAGGTGCTCAGTTGGTGTGGAATATTTAGGGCGACTTGCATATTGCTAAGTTACCTTCACGATTTTGCTAAAACCAAAATCGTCATTGCGAGCGAAGCG
>DHJK01000115.1:3986-11387 GCA_002404295.1 Legionellales bacterium UBA4722 | reverse complement strand
CTTCGCTTCGCTCGCAATGACGTTGCCTTCGAAAAGAACTTGTAGTGAAATCACAGCTCAAGTAGAGTCCAAGCTATGAATACCCAAACGCTTGTTTCGTTAGATCCAGAATCATCACGGTTAATTTGCCGTGGCGAATGGAATTTAGCTAATCTCATCAAAATCAAAAATGATATTAAAAAAATCTCCTGGCCAAAGCAGGGGGCGCTCATTGTAGATGGTCAAGATATTACAAAGATGGATAGCGCGGGTGCCTGGTTACTCAATTATTCACTTAAAAAAATCTCTTCTAATAAATTAACAACACAATTACAGCATTTTTCTGAGCAAGCAGCAGAGCTGCTTGCGTTGGTTGCGGCACGTGCAGATGATGCATTGGAAGCGCCTGTTCTCAGGCATCAAAATACCCTTGAACGTGTAGGGCGGGGCGCTGTTCAGCAATTGGGTGAGCTGAGAGATTTTCTTGAGTTTACAGGTCAGTTAGCTTTTGAGTTTGCGCGCGGGATATTTCATCCTAAAAGTTGGCGCTGGAGTGAGCTTGCTGCCGTTATTTATCAAACTGGATTGCAGGCGTTACCTATCATTGCTTTGTTATCCTTCATGATCGGTGTTGTTATTTCCTATCAAATGGGTAATCAACTGCGTAATTATGGCGCGAATGTTTTTATTGTTAATTTGCTTGGGTTGTCTATTTTACGCGAATTTGGTCCGTTGATTACTGCCATTATGGTTGCAGGCAGGACAGGCTCTGCTTTTACAGCTCAGTTGGGGACAATGAAGCTAAACCAGGAAGTTGATGCATTGAATACGATGGGGGTGACGCCTGGGCAATTGCTATTGTTGCCACGTTTGTTGGGGCTATTTATTGCCTTGCCTTTATTGACGATGTGGGCTGATATATTTGGCGTGTTGGGTGGTATCGTGATGGCAAATAGTATGCTTGGCATTACCGCCAGTGATTTTTTACATCGGTTTCAAGTGGAGATCCCGATGCGCGCTTTATTAATTGGATTAGGTAAGGCGCCCGTGTTTGCGCTGCTGATTGGTAGCATAGGCTGTTTTCAAGGAATGAAAGTGGAGGGAGGCGCTGATAGTGTAGGAAAACAAACGACTCGCAGCGTTGTGCTTGCCATCTTTTTTATCATTGTTGCGGATGCGATTTTTTCAATCATTTTTAGTCGATTACAATTATGACGCAACAGCCTATTATCGAAGTAAAAGACATTAGCATTAACCTTGGCGGGGCTTGGGTGCATAAAAATTTAAATTTGTCTGTGAATCGTGGCGAGATATTAGCTATCGTTGGGGGCAGCGGCTCAGGTAAAACAACCCTTTTGCGTGAAATGCTGATGTTGCAAAAACCGGATTCAGGGTCTATTCGTATCTTTGATCATGAGTTAACAACAGCTTCACGATTGACATTATTGGAAGTACAAAAGCGATGGGGAGTCTTATTTCAGCAAAATGCATTATTTAGTTCACTGACTGTGCAAGAAAATACGGCGTTCCCTCTGCGCGAGCATACAGAGCTTGATACTAAAACGATTAATGACTTAGCGATTCTTAAAATTTTATTGTCGGGCTTGTCTGCAGATGCGGCTGTAAAGTACCCCGCAGAGTTAAGCGGAGGGATGCAAAAGCGAGCTGGTGTAGCGCGTGCGATTGTCCTTGATCCGGAATTACTGTTTTTAGATGAACCCACATCAGGGTTAGATCCAGAAAGTGCGGGCGCATTTGATGAACTAATATTAAACTTACAAAAGACGATGGGTTTGACTATCGTAATGGTGACACACGATTTAGATAGTTTGTGGCATGTAACGAATCGTGTGGCTTTTCTGGGTGAGGGAAAGGTGTTATGTGTAGATGCGATGGCGGCATTGGTAAAAAACCCGCATCCGCTTATTCAGGCATTTTTTAGTGGGGCACGGGGACGCACAACACAAAGGATCTATGATTAAATGGAAACCAACATTAATTACACCGTAGTCGGCGCATTTGTAATAGCGCTTGTTGCTGCTATCGTCATGGGCGTTATTTGGCTGTCTGCTGGATTTTCTGTAGTTCAATACACCAATTATCAAGTATTCATGAGGGAATCTGTGAATGGATTGGCGGTGGATGCAGCTGTTGAATTTAATGGTGTGAGTGTAGGCACAGTGAAAAGTATTGAACTCAGTCAGAAAGATCCGCAGGTTGTCATAATATTGTTAAACGTAAAAAATAATACACCGGTTACGCTAGGAACGCGTGCGACGCTTAATATGAAAGGCTTAACAGGCATTGGCTATCTTGCTTTAATTGACAAGGGGACAGACCCGAGACCATTAACAGCGTTACCAAATCAACCCTATCCAGTGATTAATACCGCGCCTTCCTTGTTCCTGCGGTTTGATACGGCGATGACTAAATTAAACGACAGCTTGCATCAAGTGAGTGTGTCTGTGCAATCACTCTTAGATCAAACAAATTTGCGTTCTATTAAACAAATTTTGCAGAACATGCAAGCGACTACGCAACTCATGCCGCAGCTTATGCAAGAAAGCCGTAGTGCGATGAAATCGATTTCAACGCAAACGTTACCCGCGGCGAATCAGGCGATGGCAGATTTGAGTATTATTACGCGTAATTTAGTCGGTGTGTCGAATGAGATAAAGCAAAATCCAGCTGTATTAATTCGTGGCGTGCAACCCAACCCATTAGGGCCAGGAGAAAAGTAGATGCGTAGTGCTTTAGTCAAAAATATTGTATTAATATTGATGGTTCAATTTATATTATCAGGTTGTTCTATTTTTTCTCCAGTTAAGACGGAGCAAACAAATACGTATGTGTTAAATACATTGCCTAGACCTGTTGCTAAAAAACATATGCATCAGATTAACATCATGGTCATGCAGCCTGAAGCGAGTCTAATGTATGAAACAACGCAAATGGCTTATTCTACACAGCCTTATAGAATGGCTTATTTTGGTAAAAACAATTGGGCAGAGACGCCTTCACAGATGTTGCAATCATTGTTGGTGCAAACGTTGCAAGATACGCATTATTTTCATTCAGTGGGGGTGCCTTCTTCTTTAGGCCGCTATGATTATGTGTTGAGTACGCAAATATTGAATTTTGAGCAACGGTTTTTTGGGAGAGCTAGTGAGGTTGTAGTGACGGTGCGGGCGCAGGTTATTAAGGTGGCGAGTAATCAGGTGGTTGCGGCTAAGCAGTTTATGGTTGTGGAGATGGCGCCGGAGAATACGCCGTATGGGGGAGTTGTAGCGGCGAATCAGGCGGTGGCGAAAATTTTAGGGAAGGTTGCTAGGTTTTGTTTGGGAAGTGTTAGGTAGTTGAGGTTGTTGAAAAGCAAAGATGGGGGCAGCCCCTGCCCCCATCTTTGCTTTCGCTAACGAAATTCTAAGAAGATTTTTGTTCACCTTTATAAGACCGATGCCGCTGATTAGCTATCCGAGGTGGACACGGTGCTGGTGGTGGTGCGTCATACCAGATTGGTATAATCGCTCCTTTCTGAGAGGCGTAGCGCGACACCATCTTAGGTGACCCTAAGATATAAATGCTGCTGCTATCCAGCGCCGAAGCGAAGATCTTGTTATCTGATGCCACATTAGCATGCGAATAATTACGTGTTCTTGCGTAAACCGTATCGCCACGTAAATATTGCCCCTCAAAACGTGAAGCATTTGTAATGTCTACATTCATATTAGTGACGGCCCCTGCAAGGCCAACGCGAGCGTTACCACTTTCAGTAACATAAAGACTATTGCTGTTGATCCAATGGACATATACACGGCTGCAATCAGTGGCGCATACTTTTTTCAAGTTCACGCAACCCACTACAGTTGTGAGACCGTTACATCCGGCATTGATGGTTAAGGAGTCAGTGTCGGCGCCTAAGACGTTTACTTCGCCATTACCTTGGTGGTTGATAGTTTGAATACCTACATGGCCATCTACTCTAACATTACCATTGCCAACGACACTAATACCTAAACAAGGCGTGTTGGCGCCAAGTATAGCAACGGTGCCTGTGCCCGTTTGGTTAATGCGGGTGACATTCATGTTGCCAGAAAGGAATATATTGCCGCAGTCGCAGGAACGAATCATTAAGTGGTCGCTTATGACATCGCGGCCGTAAATGTTGCTGGTGCCAAGATTCTTTAATTCACGCAAGTTGCGAATGTTGATGCGAACGATTACATTTTTTAGGCAATCTTTGCTTTCTTTAATTTTGTGGATATAGAGGGTGTTATTCATCATTTCTACAACGACTTGACGGGTTGAAGCATTGGATCCGACAATGAAAGCACTATTGTGTTCTGCTCTGCCGACGATTTGTACTTGGAAATCGCCAGATACATTGACGTTAGTAATGCAGTCAGGGACGCGAATCATTGAAGTTGTAATGGCTTTTGAGGGGGGTGCGGTATTGTCATATTGTGCAGGGTTGTTCGGGTTGCCGGTATAGTACCAAGGATCGGCGCCCATCACCCAGTAGTTAGGATTGTGGTTAATTTGTTGCATCCAAGTTTCTTTGAGCAAATTTTCACATAACTTGGTTTGCTCATAGCCGGTGTTGTTGACGCAGGCGGTGAGTGTGCAAAAGAGTAAGATGATGCTAGCTAATAGGCCAAGTTTTTGCATAACGTTCCTCGGGAGCGTACGGTGTATATGAAATTTATCATAGATGGGGCTGGGATTAAAGTTAAAAGGCTGATGGGAAATTGTATTGGATAAGATAAGGTAGGCGCGAGCATGCATGCGCTGAGGTATCTACATAAATTTTGCTTGAATTAATGTCGTCATTGCGAGCGAAGCGAAGCAATCCATCTTGAAAGCAAAGCTTCAGAAAGCTGATCTTAGGTACTAAGTTTTGCTTGAAAGATGGATTGCTTCGCTTCGCTCGCAATGACGACGTTGATTCAGGCAAGCTTCATGGAGACCTCAGCGAGTACGTTCACGACTAGGTTTATGGTGTATGCCTATTTCAATGAGGTGCGCGTTTTAGAATATAGAGGTGGCCGTGAACGGGCTCATTATTCTGCATGCGGGTAATCATTTTTTGATATGAAAGAATAGAAAAATGGTGTTTTGCGGCGAGCTCTTCTAGATACGTTTTATGGTGAGAGAATCGGCCGGATTGGTTCATTTTAAAACCGGATGCATCATTGATTTCAGCATTGAATGCAAATAATCCAGCTGGGCGTAGTGATTGGCTAACCAATTCAAAAATAGTGTCTAACTCTCCGCTGTAAACTAACATATCACCCGCTAGAGCTAAATCATATTGTTCAGATTTGTCAGCTAAAAAAGTAGTGATGTCATTTTTGATTAATGAATCATATAAATTTTTCTGTGTAGCGATTTCTAACATGTTTGCAGACAAATCTACACCTGTTAATGTTTTTGCAAAACGTTTAAAAGGAACACCGCATAAACCTGTGCCACAACCGAGATCTAAAATATCCCATTGTGTATGCGTTGGAATAAATGGGGTAAGCGCTTTTTCAAATATCGCTGGGAGTTTATAATCCAGCGCATGTAATAAATGCGATTCGTAATGGTCAGCGTATGCGTCAAATAATGATTGAATATAATCGGGTGGTGCGGCAAGTAACCGTTTATTTTTTGAGAGGGCATTGACTGTATAGGCAATGGCTTCATTCTTAGGTTGCAAGCTTAATGCTTTTTGAAAGTGCTCCATCGCAAGCCCTGAGTGTTGTCTTGCAAGAAAAGCGACGCCAAGATTGTTATGAGCTGCAAATAAATCAGGATCTGCGCTCACTGTGCGTTGATAATATTGGATTGCTATATCTAGAAATCCTTGTTGCATGTGAATGTAGCCTAAATTAAATAATAGTTGGGTATCTTGTGGTCGTAATGCGAGTGCGCTTTGATAATGTGATTTTGCCAGATTGAAATCACCTTGTTTTAAATAACAGGTTGCTAAATTGGATTGTGTTTCGAAATGGTAAGGTTGTGCTGTTTCGATGATGGTAAATTCAGCAATGGCATCTTCAATTTTATTTTGTTGCATGAATGCGCAGGCCAAATGGAAGCGTGCAGCAAAATGTTCTGGGGCGTGTTTTAATAATTCTTGATAGGTGTTGATGGCGTCTTGCAGCAAGTTTTTTTTAATGAATGCTAAGCCTAGATTGTAATAAGCATCTATATAATTGGGTTGTTTCGTAATTGCTTTTTGATAATAGTTGATTGCATCATCTAATTGACCTTTTGCATAATATACCGTGCCAAGGTTATTAAAAGCTGCGATATAATCTGGATTGTTGGCGATTGTGTTTTGTAATATGCGAATGGCTTGATCGAATAGGCCTAAAAATTTGAGTGCATTTGCCAAATGCAATGAAATCACAAGATTTTTGGGATCAAATTCTCGGGCTTGTTGTAAGTATTCAACAGCCTCAGAGAAATTGTCTTGTTGGATGTGCAGGATACCTAGCCCGTGTAATGCATCTGCGGCTTTTGGGTTGTTCTTCAAAATAGCAAGGTACCCAGTTTTTGCTGACTCTAGATCACCCGCTTGCTGTAAAGCGCGGATTGCTGTTATGTCGAGGTTGTTTTGCACTATCACATCTTCATTTTAGGTTAGATTAGCTATACTAAAAAGGTTAGTCTAATAGTGCAAGGTTTCTTCGTTTCTTTTTAGGCGATGATGTGATCTTTGTCAGGTTTTATGCCTGCTTCAATAACGACAGTTGCTGAAGAATATGCAATTGCATCTGGGCTTTGATTTTCATTTTTAGCAAAGGAAGAGGGTTTTACAAAAGAAATTAAATTATCATTGTGGATAGAAAAAACAGGCTGTTTGAGATTGATCATGCGTGGATCATCGATGTTTAATAGATGGGTGAAATTTTTTGTATCACGAAAATGTAGTTTGCCGATTAAGTCAACATAAGGGGTTGTAGTGGCTATGATGGTCGCAGCACCGCCTGGTAGGATGACTCTAGGCATGATAGAGAAACTGTTACCTAGATTTGATTTAGTGACACCGGCAAAAGTGAGTGTTTCTGTTGAGTGGTTAACTACTCTGAGTGTGAGTGTGCTGTTAGTAGGTATATTAAATGCAAAGCATGAGTATGTCATGATGCAAAGACTGCAGAAAAGGATGAGTGTTTTGATAAATTTCATAGTGCACCTTTATGTTGTTAGATTAATGTAAAAATGTATTATTTCCTTTTTATTAAATTTAGAGTAAAAAACAAGGTTGTTGCTCTCCGTTGCTGCTTGATGTTACCTCTCCCCTTGTGGGAGAGGTCGGAGCGAAGCGACGGGTGAGGGGTGCTTTTAGCGGTGTCTGTTTTTAATTTAAAAAACGCTTGAGCATCTTTTTGAACGAGCAATTTGCTTTTTATGAAACACCGCTAAAAGCACCCC
>DHJK01000115.1:0-3841 GCA_002404295.1 Legionellales bacterium UBA4722 | reverse complement strand
CTCCCACAAGGGGAGAGGTATCCTAGGCAATAGTGTGTCAAGTGGGCACGATTCAAATAATGGGCCTGACTAGTACTTTTTATTGGTTAAGCCATTAATGCTTTATGTAACTACTTCTGTATTTTTCTTCTTCCGAGGCTTCCTGCTTTTGCGACGCTTATTAGGCGAAGGTTTCTGATTCATGTCCTTCAGCATTTTTTCACGTTGTTCCGGCGCTGCTACATGAAACTCCTGCCACCAATCCGCCATCTCTTGTACCGGTTCACCCGATGCAGCACGCAATAATAATAAATCATAACCTGCACGGAAGCGCGGATGTTCTAATAAACGATACGGATGCCCTCCTCGCCTATAAGTAAATCGATGCTGCAACACACAGATCTCACGTATCGATAATTGCATCAAGCGCGGTATCGTTAAACGTTCCGTTTGTTGTTTGATAACATGCTGCAATGCTTTCTCAATTGCAAGATACGTTTGCATCCCTTCCGCTTCATAGCTCAGCACGTGTTCTGATACAGAATTCCATAAAATCACAGTAAAAAGAAATGCAGGTGAAACTGTTTTTCCTTCACCGATGCGTTGATCAGTGTTTGCAAGCGCTATATTTACAAGCGCTTCGCCCGCATTCGAATAAATAAATAATTTTTTCATCAAATGATATTTCTGCAACAAGTTTATGGTTGCAAGTGTCGCGCCACCTTGAAATATCTTTAACACTTCCTGAAAAAGTCGTGCTGGTGAAACATTATCTAATAGATGATTCAAATTCTTCAAAGGCCCTTCAGTTTCAGGCGTCACATTAATGTTGAGCTTGGCAAGAAAGCGCACCGCTCGTAACAAACGCACTGGATCTTCATGAAAACGTTTTTCTGGATCGCCAATCATATGCAACACTTTATCTTTGATATCCTGCATCCCGCCAACATAATCAACGATAGAATAATCTGCAATATTGTAATAGAGCGCATTGATTCTAAAATCACGACGCACTGCATCATCTTCAATCGTGCCATACACATTATCACGCACGATCATGCCATGGTGCGATTTGCCGTGCGACTCTTTGGCATTTTCGTGAGAGGTACGGAAGGTTGCGACTTCGATAATGTCATGCCCAAATAAAATATGAGCCAACCTAAAACGTTTCCCAATCAAACGACAATTTCTAAAGAGCCTGCGTATTTCTTCCGGCAGCGCATTGGTTGCGATATCAAAGTCTTTAGGCGTTTGGCCTAATAACAAATCACGCACACAACCACCAACCAAGTAGGCCTTAAAACCCGCTTCATGGAGACGATACAGCACTTTAAGTGCATTTCGATTTATAGCGCTACGAGATATCGTGTGTTCCGCACGCGGAATAATCAGCGGCGCTGTTTTACTTTTCTTCTGGGAGGTCTTTGTTTTTTTAATCGACCTTATAAAACCCTTCAGCAAACTTATAATTTTATGCTCCCTCTTAATTTATGACTTACCAAATCCAAATATGTGCGTATAATACCACTTTTCTCTGATTTAAATCTATACAAATTATAATAAATCTGACAGTTAGAGCCTTTCAGTTTGGGTTTTAATGCTCTGGTTGAGAATTATACATAGCTCCCTTCGTCTAGTGGCCTAGGACGTCGCCCTCTCACGGCGGTAACGCGGATTCGAATTCCGCAGGGAGCGCCATATAACGTTTTGATTTTTAATGAAATAATGAATTTATAGCTGATGGAACGGTTGGATTTCGTCAATTTTAGATAAAATTCAGGGTTGCTAGATTCTTTAAATTTTTCATGTCCGCATATTGCTTTTTTTGTGGTTCTGCTATAATTTACGTGAATCATCCCAAGGGGGTTCGCCTTCTTGGACCCGGTTAGCCAGTGCTGCCGGGTTTTTTTATTTTTAGGGACTGAAAATTTACAAATGAAGCGTGTTAAGTGTTTTGTTGATGGTTTTAATCTATATCATGCAATTGCCGATTTAAAAATCAATCATCTAAAATGGCTCGATCTCCACAAGTTAACTCAAGCGTTTATTAAACCTACGCAAGAAGTGCTTGATGCTGTGTTTTATTTCTCTGCTTATCCTACATGGCTCGAAGGTTCTTACAGGCGTCATCAGGTGTATGTGAAAGCATTAGAGGCAATGGGTGTGACTGCTATTATTGGTCACTTCAAAGAGAAACAAAAAAGATGTTTGAAATGCGGAGCGCAGTGGTGCTCCCATGAAGAAAAACAAAGTGATGTGAATTTTGCAATTCACTTGCTTCACCAAGCGCATATGGATGGCTTTGATAAAGCATTCCTTATTACTGCTGATTCAGATTTATGTCCCGTGATTGATTTAGTTTTGGATACTTTTCCAGAAAAAGAGCTGGTAATTTTAACTCCGCCGGATCGCTATCAAATTGCACGAGAGATTCGTAGCAAAGTAACAACTATTAAAATCAAGCAAAAACATTTGGCTGTAAGTATCCTGCCAGAAAATGTCTATAGCAATACAGGTCAACTAATTTGTACTAGGCCTGTAGAATATAACCAAAAACTAAAATAAATTATTATTCATCTCTTAATGGTTTGTTTTGTGGCGGGGGGAAATGAGTTGTTATTAATAAAAACTGGTATTTAGGCGCAGAAAAAAAATAATTTTTAGCGCCGCCAGNNATTGAGTTGTCATTAATAACATCGGATATTGAGTCGCAGAAAAAAATTAATTTTCAGCGCCGCAAGTTTATCCGTGACGGAAAAAAAGTAGGAAATAGGTAGGTAATTGGGAATTATAAATTTTAAGCCCATGTCTTTGACGGTATTATATTCCAGATGGGATTGTAAAATTAGATTATTCCGCATAGTGCGCCATATTAATCAAAAGATTGTAAATGCGGGCGCTTAAAATCTGAGTGGTTTTTGTAATATTTCCGTTATATATTGCTAGAGTAATTTAATTGTCCGTTTTCTTTTTATTCATTTTTTCCACTAATGTCTGAAGTTCACAGTAGTAACTTTGCTTGCCATATTTGTTTCGCCGATGTTCAATTCTTGGAGTGAAGATCGTGAAGAAGAAATCCATGGAAGGCCCCATTAGGTTCTCAAGGTCTGTTTCTAAAATATCACCTCTTTTGGCGAAGTAACTAATTGTTTCTAAAAAATCCAAAAGATTTAGTAGATAAATATAATCATCCGAAGCGTTAATGTCTGTACTGATTTCGTTAATTCTGATTGCAATATGTGAGCGATGCACACTCTCTGGTGCTCCCGGATATAAATTATTTGATTCTCGGTATAAACGTTGAATTATTTGTCTTGCTTTTAGAATGGGTTCGCTTGCATAACGATCATCGATACGCATTAAAAAATCTGCTTGTGCAGTTTTCTTTATTCCTGGAAGCTGCATCAAGGCGACACGTGCCAGTAAAAATGTAAAGAATGCTAAAAGAAATGTTAATAAGATGATGGAAAAATAATGTAATGGTTCTTATATATTTATCTTCAGATAGAAAGTGCATTTCTTTGAAGAGAGACCATATCGGTAAAATAAAAAACATTATTATGCATGCAAATATAATTAAATATCCCCACTTAGGAATTAAAGGTTCTGAGCGCATGTATTTGCTCCTATTTGCAAGATTTATTATAAGCCGCTAATGCTTCTGTAAAGCCATCCAGTTCAAATTTTATTGTTGTCATATCTGATTGGTCATTATAATGATAAAATTGCCCTAGAAAATAATCAGCTCTAATAAAAACTTCTGTTTGATCTTGTTTGGTTGTGAAAAGGTAAACCGGATTTTTAATATTATTTATGGCTATTATCGTCAAAGGATAAAGTTTATTTTCAATAAATATAAAAC
>DHJK01000165.1:29662-32698 GCA_002404295.1 Legionellales bacterium UBA4722 | reverse complement strand
CATTTGCAATCACTACAACAGACAAGTGTATTACCACCCCCACTTTTGGAATTGGTAGGCAGTTATTTACATCCTATGTCGCATGATGATGAATCAACAGCAGGGAACCCATTCCACTTATTCAATAGACGTGGCTCTCATAATCAGGCATCCCCTAGCGCTGTTTTTAGACCCAGCATGAATGGCCAGACAAGGTAACGAGCAACATCTAGCGTATCAAATTATTTGATAACGTATATAAGACTCGATTAGACAAAATTAAAACAATATCATGCGTTGAATAGATACCATTTTCGATACAATACGCTATAATACGCCTCCCGTAATCATAACTAATCAACAGGTAGCCACTATGCAACAAGAAAAAACCTTATCAATCATCAAGCCTGACGCTGTCGCTAAATGCGTTATCGGCGAAATTAACCGTCGTTTCGAGCAAGAAGGCTTACGTATCGTAGCCGCAAAAATGACCCGTTTAACCAAAAAACAAGCTGAAGATTTTTATGGTATTCATAAAGATCGTCCTTTCTTCAATGCGCTTGTTAGTTTCATGAGCTCCGGCCCCGTCATGTTACAAGTATTGGAAGGCCCTAATGCAGTCGCTTTAAACCGTCAGATCATGGGCGCGACTAACCCTAAAGAAGCGGCTATTGGCACCATTCGTGCTGATTTCGCTGAATCTATAGACCATAATGCGGTTCATGGCTCTGATAGCTTAGACAATGCAAAACAAGAAATAAGCTTCTTCTTCACCCCCGAAGAAGTTGTCACTTACGTAAAAAACACGGAATTGGCTTAACTCATGACAACCACCCAGAGCGGCAAAATAAATTTACTTGGTTTAAACCGCCAAGCTATGCAGGATTTTTTTGCCACGCTGGGTGAAAAGTCTTACCGAGCAGAACAAGCGCTTAAATGGATTCATTTTCATGGCATCAAAGATATTGATGCTATGACCAATTTCAGTAAATCTCTGCGCGAAAAAATGTTAACTGTCGCTGAGATTCGTCCACCAGAAATTGCTTTTGAAAGTACAGCGCCCGATGGTACCCATAAATGGGTGATCAAACTCAATGATGGCAATTGTATTGAAACCGTTTTCATCCCAGAAAAAACACGCGGCACTCTTTGCGTTTCATCTCAAGTAGGCTGTATTTTAAATTGCGACTTTTGCTCCACAGGAAAACAAGGATTCAGCCGTAACCTTGAAAGCGCAGAAATCATCGGCCAAGTCTGGATCGCGGCACGCAGTTTATCTGAAAACAAAGGCACGCATGATCATGCCGTTACCAATGTCGTCATGATGGGTATGGGTGAACCTTTGCTGAATTTTGATAACGTGGTTAACTCGATGAGTATCATGCTTGATGATTTTTGTTATGGACTTTCAAAACGTCGTGTCACGTTAAGCACTGCCGGTTTAGTGCCTGCCATGAAGCAACTACGAGAAGTAAGCGATGTCGCTCTAGCTGTTTCACTACATGCACCGAATGATGAATTACGCAACGTGCTCGTCCCTATTAATAAAAAATATCCACTCAAAGAATTAATGCGCGTGTGTAAAGACTATTTTAAAGACCAGCCTCGACGTTATGTCACGATGGAATACGTGATGCTAGCCGGTGTTAATGACCAACCCGAGCATGCTAAACAATTAATTGCCCTGTTAAAAGGCGTTCCTTCAAAAGTGAATCTCATTCCTTTTAATCCATTTCCGAATACGATTTACAAGCGTTCAGATCAAGCTACTATTGATCATTTTCGAGAAACATTGATGGCAGCTAACATCAATTGCATTACTCGCAAAACCCGCGGCCAGGAAATCGATGCGGCTTGTGGGCAGCTAGTAGGTCAAGTTCAGGATCGGACTCGGAGAATTGAGCGGTTGCAGAAAAGAGCGCTTAAACAAGAACAAACCGCAGATTTACAATCAGCAAGCTAGACAGAAAAAACTACTGCTCCGCGTTGCATAGCACCACAACCCCACGCGAAGGCGCTATTGATCGAACTCCTTCTCCCGCCCCTTAACTCCTACAAGTACACGTATCTTAATTGCGGGAGAAGGAGTTCGATCAATAGCGCCTTCTTGTCGTAAACGTGCCCGTGCCTGCATCCTCGTCATTGCGAGCGCGAGCGAAGCAACCCAGTTTTTCAACGCTGCTTTTGTAAGCCTAAATGCTGCTAATCAGCTTTGGAAAGACTAGGTTGCTTCGCTCGCGCTCGCAATGACGAGGCTGAGGACACGTTAACGATTGAGCCAGTGGAACTCGCATTATTTTTTATCACTTGCCTTATCAGGCACAACCTTCCCCGACTGCTGACTATTCGCATTACCCGGCACAATAATCACCGGCAGAATCATCGGCACATTCATCCAGTACTGATGCATATTATTATAAATATCCGTCACCATCTTATTCATATCGTTTTGAATAGCTTGTTGTCGCAATTCCATTTGTTTTTTCATGGTTGCAATCTGCTCAGGCGTCATACCAGCCCCACCAAGCATCATCATCTGATAACCCTTCGTCCCATCACCTGACTGCATTATATTCATATTTACCCCAACCCCTTGCAAATCAGCAGATTTTACCCAACCGACATTCCCATTGCGTGGATCAGCAACCTTCACCCACCCGCCTTCTTTGGGCGTAAAAATCGTAATAACACCCGCACTAGAATCTATCGTATAAATCACTTTGCTATCGGCTTTAGGCTGGTCATACAAATTAATGGACTTGGCCATCGCATTTGATGAAGCGCCCAACATAAGGGCGATAACAGATAACGCCAACCCGCGATTCAAAAAAGAGAATATCTTCATTTTTTTACTCCAAAAAATAAAAATGTTATTAGCTCTATTCATCTAAGGACAATATTAACATTTTTCAATCCTTATACAATTGTCACTACACCCATCGTGAACGTACCCTCTACTTTCGTCATTGCGAGCGCGAGCGAAGCAACCTAGTCTTTCAAAGCTGATTAGCATCACTGAAGCTCAAAAGCGGCGTTGAAAGACTAGGTTGCTTCGCT
>DHJK01000165.1:18967-29604 GCA_002404295.1 Legionellales bacterium UBA4722 | reverse complement strand
GCGTTGAAAGACTAAGGTTGCTTCGCTCGCGCTCGCAATGACGAGAGTTGGGGGCACACTCACGATAAAAAACGCTGAAATTATAAACAACCCATGCCTCGAAATTACACTTTTTCTTTCATTATTCAAAAAATCGTGGCATATACTTGGCGATAGCTTAATATACGCTTATCATATGCTACGGAACGGAAGTTAAGGAAGCAGAATGGACTCAACCACCACAATAATCTCTGAAAATAACAATACTATAATGAATAAACCTGAATCCTTTAAAAAAACCGGCTTAGGCGCACATTTAAAGTCAGCCAGAGAAGCCATGCGTCTCACTGAAAAAGAGGCTGCTGCTCGTCTACATCTCAATGCCAGCGTTATTACTCTAATAGAAAATGAAAATTTTGCAGATGGCCCGCCAGCCACTTTTATGCGGGGTTATTTGCGCTCTTATGCAAGACTACTCAATTTATCTGAAAATGAAATCACGTTAACACTCAAAGATCTGGAAAGCTCCATGCCCTCCAGCATCACTGCTACGCCTGCAATACAGATCAAACCGCCAAAAGATAATGAACGTTACCTTCATTGGCTAACCTATGTCATTGTATTGGTATTGCTCATACTAGTGAGCGTTTGGTGGAGCTCACATTCACGTTACGTGATTGCTGATGTGCCACCCACGACACAAGCTACTACGGTTGATGCTAAACCGGCAACTATGCCGACTGATGCAACACCCGCAGCGCCAAACACCAGCGCAACTGCTACGACAACAGCAGGGCCAGCAGAATCCACCACGCCACAACAAAAAACGACAGAACCCCAGATTCCTACAGCAGCTGCAGCAGTTACCACACCTGTCCTACCAACAACAGTTGCACCCGCTTCAACCTCTACAACAGCTATACTTCCCGGAATATCTACGACAGCTGCAGGTACTGCAACAATGACAACACCCGCAACAGCAACACCATCAGAAACGCCAGCACCTATAGTCTCTGCAGCACCAAAACCTTCAAAGAAATCCGCCCTGTCCAAATTAAAAATGGCATTACCTGAACCTGATGTAGATAACAATCAAGACGAGAATAATAACGACTAAACGCGAGGCCATCACCGTGAGCAACCCAATTAACGCCATCCGTGGCATGAATGATCTTTTACCTGCAGATACGGCATTATGGCAATCTGTTGAAAAAACCATGCGCGACACATTGCATAGTTATGGTTATCAAGAAATACGTTTACCTATTTTAGAAAAAACAGAATTATTCAAACGCTCCATCGGTGAAGCCACCGATATTGTTGAAAAAGAAATGTATACATTTTTAGATCGCAATAATGAAAGCCTGACATTACGTCCAGAAGGCACTGCTAGCTGTGTAAGAGCAGGGATTGAGCATGGGTTGTTCTACAATCAAATACAACGCTTATGGTACATGGGCCCTACGTTTCGTTATGAACGTCCCCAGAAAGGTCGTTATCGACAATTTTACCAATGCGGTGTAGAAGTGATGGGTCTAGAAGGCCCTGATGTTGATGCTGAACTTATTTTATTATCAGCACGTATTTTAGAAAAGCTAGGTTTAAAAGCTCATGTCATGCTGCAAATAAATTCATTAGGCTCCAGCCTTACACGTACCCACTATCGTGAAGCACTTGTAAATTATTTAACAGAACACAAAGACCAACTTGATGAAGACAGCCAACGTCGCTTAATCACCAACCCCTTACGCATCTTAGATAGCAAAAACCCTTCGATGCAAACATTGATTTCCAATGCCCCCAAATTAATAGATCATCTTGATCCTGAATCTGCGGAACATTTTACAAAGCTCCAATCGTATCTCACGGGGGCAGGACTACAATATGAAGTAAATCCATGCTTAGTGCGCGGCTTAGATTATTACAATAAAACTGTTTTTGAATGGGTCACCACTGAACTAGGCGCTCAAGGTACCGTGTGTGCCGGCGGGCGTTACGATGGGCTTATCGAACAACTAGGCGGCAAGGCAACACCCGCACTTGGGTTAGCATTTGGACTTGAACGTCTCATACTCATGATACAAAACCTTGAAGATAAACCAACCCTCAATAAACCCGCCGTTTATTTCATGACAGATAGCGACGCGACATTAACCCACGCATTTCAGCTCGCAAATATAGCAAGAGATGCAATCCCCAACTTACAAGTCATCCTGCATTGCGGCGGCGGCAGTTTAAAAAATCAATTTAAAAAAGCTGATAAAAGTGGTGCGTTGATTGCCTTGATTTTAGGGGAACAAGAATTAAATGAAAAAACTATTACTCTTAAAATGCTAAGAGAAAATATACCGCAGATATCTGTGCCTCAGGATGATTTAGTTAAGCAATTACAAAAATTAAGTTAAGGACAACTCTCTTCTTGTGAGCTAGCTAAGACTAAAAACTGCTTAGCAAACCCCTTGCAGGAGAGGCGCCCTAAGCAGCAGTGGAAAATAATTAATGATTATAAACTCATCCCTCTGGAAACGACATCAGCGCTCACAACCTCAGCACTCTGTTCCTTTTTAAGCATTTTTTCAAAACGTTCTATACAATCTATTACTTTATTTTTATCAACCCCTTCTAACACAGACAAACTACAATTGAGTACAAAAATAAAATCACGCTTCACTGCATCACTCATGGTTTCATAATCAAGATCTAATGAGAGATACTCAGCGAATAAAACAAAATCACCACTACTTTCCTCTGTGAGCTCGGACACCCTAAAAGTACGGATCAATCTACGAAGATGAACATCCGATGGATTATTTAAAATTTGATTCAATCTCGTTTGCGTAGCAGGTGGCGTAAGCACCTCTTGATTACAGAGCGCCTTCACCTGTCCAACCGCAAGCGTAATCAAGTCATTAACGAAAGGATGTGAGGTGTACACTTGCTTCTGTTCCCCTGCAGCTCTTACTTGTTCATCCGTCAAATTAAATAATCGAACTCGCCCCATAGAACCATAATTTGTGGGATTACCTGTTAATAATTTTTGCTCATTCATCTCATGACTCCTCGTTTTATTTTAAGTTCATTAAACCGCTCTTATCGCGAATTATGGCATATTACCATACAAATATTAAGGCAACCTTAAGAAAGGCAGTCTTTTGAACAGGCTTATATTGGGCGGGGTTAAAACTAGAATATATTCAATAAGTAATCATAGATGATTATTTTTTACTCATATACCATTTTTTTAGCGTTGGCCAAAACGCAATTAGCAAGACTAGAAGCGTAAACAACAAAACTGCCACAACCATAGTAATTATTTTAAAATTAAGCGCATCATGTGGAATAAATAACCCTGTAATAAACCCAGCTACGACTAAAAAAGCTCCCGCGATCCATCCTGGCATACTATTTCTCCTGTGAGGCTATACGTTATTCAGCACGCTCTTATCGTACTCGTCTTTTTCTCCTGCGCACATATAGGGAAAGACGGGCATGGGCACGTTCACTATGGGAGCAGTGACAATCGCTGAATAGTTCACAGTTTAGCACAAAGATACGTGCGTTTTCCCACAAAATATGCCAAAATCTACACCCCAAAAACCTCCCTCGAGTAACAGGAGTCTGACTTGACAGAGTATTTAACTGAACAAGAGCAAATTCAACAGCTAAAAACGTGGTTAAAGCAATATGGGCCCACCATCGTGTTGGGTATTGTGCTTGCTCTGATAATGACGACTAGCTGGCGTTATTGGCAAAATTACCAAAATAAGGTATTGATGCATGCTTCAAGTGTATATGATGAAATGCTGACCTTGCGCGCTCAAAATAATGAGGATGGCGCTATTGTCCAAGCAAAAAAAATACTCGCTCACTACCGCAAAACACCTTATGCAGATATGGCTTCGTTATTACTCGCACGCGATGCTGTGCTGAAAAATGACTACCCTGAAGCGATCAAGCAATTAGACTGGGTCATAGACCACAGCAAAAACACATCCATGCGAGAAATTGCACGTATTCGTGTTGCACGCATTTTGCTGACCGAACAAAAACCAGATGAAGCGCTCAAATTACTAAAAAAAATGAATGATAAAAACTATATTGGCTTAGTCGATGAAGTACGTGGTGACGCGTATCTCATCAAACAAGATCCCAATGCCGCTCGCAAGGCTTATCAGCTTGCATTACAAGAATTACCCAATGCAGAAGTCACTCGGCCGATTTTAGAAATGAAATATGCCAACCTGACCACAGCAACCCATACTGCTACCTAGAGACTGTTTATTTATGAAAATAATGATAAGAAAATTAATAATCACCGCATTAACGGCTTCACTCTGTGCCTGCGGTAGTTTTTTTGATAAAGATAATACCTTACCACCCGCTCCACTGGTTAAATTCAAACCCGAAGCAAAACCACATGCCCTCTGGAATAAAACCACAGGCTGGGGCTCTGGCGATGATTTCTACACTTATGTGCCTGCTATCACCGACACCAGCATTTATACCGCCAGCAAAAATGGTTATGTCACCGCAACCAGCAAAACCACAGGGAAAACACTATGGCGTGTTAATACAAACACACCCATTAGCGCAGGCCCCGCTGCTACAAACCAAGTCGTCATCATAGGTACACGCGAAGGTGATATTCTTGCTTTACAGGCTGCAAATGGCACGGTCGCGTGGAAAGCTCATACCTCCAGTGAAATACTGGCAGCACCCGTCGTAGGTCACAATATCGTACTCATTAAAGCGATCGATGGTAAGTTATCGGCATTCTCTGCAACAGATGGTCATTTACTCTGGCAATACCAACAAACAGAACCTAATTTAATTTTACGCGGCGCAAGCGCTCCTCAAATTAGCAATGAATCCGTCATTGCAGGCTTTGCCAATGGTAATTTAGCTAAACTATCCTTACGCAATGGCGGCTTACTTTGGTCACAACCGATTGCTATACCCGATGGCATCTTTGCCGTTCAACGCATGATTGATATTGATGCGGATCCTGTTGTCGCTGGCAACCGTGTGTATGTGGCCACTTATCAAGGTCAAATCGCAGCATTAGAGCTCAGCACAGGCCAAGTTGTTTGGACACATGATTTATCCTCTTTCACAGGTATGGCTGTAGATAGCGAACGCGTCTATATCACCGATGCAAAAAGTGATTTATGGGCCTTCAATAAACACAACGGCAAACTCGAATGGAAACAAACCGAACTTGAAGCACGTAACCTCTCAGGCCCTGCTCTACTTGGCAACAATGTCATCGTAGGCGATGCTGAAGGTTATTTACATTGGTTAAACACAAACGATGGTCACTTTGTAGCACGGACGCGTGTCGATCTCTCAGGCATTTATGCATCCCCCATTGTTGATAATAATATTATCTATGTGGTCACTAAAGAAGGTCAATTAGCGGCGTACTCACTCTAATGTTACCAGTCATCGCTATTGTAGGTCGCCCCAATGTGGGCAAATCCACGTTATTTAATTGCCTGACGTCTTCACGTGCAGCCTTAGTATCAGACATGCCTGGCATGACACGCGATAGGCAATACGGTGAAGCCGATGTTGCAGATCACCGTTTCATTGCCATCGATACAGGCGGGCTCACAGAAGAGCCTGATGATATTGATCAACTCACAAAAGAACAGGCATTTCAGGCCATTCAAGAAGCAGACAAAGTGTTATTTGTCGTCGATGCGCGCGCTGGTATCACCAACGCAGATCAAATCATCGTAGAAAAACTGCGCTCGTTAAAAAAACAAATCTATCTCGTTGCTAATAAAACAGAAGGACTGGATTTAACGTTTGCTATTGCAGAGTTTTATAAATTAGGTTTCGGTGAACCACACCCAATAGCCGCTGCACACAAGAGCGGTATTGACGAACTCGTAGTCACACTCTTTAAAGATGATGAAGCGCCTATTGAGGAAACCAACGAAATAGATCAAGGTATCAAATTAGCCTTTGTGGGCAGACCTAATGTAGGTAAATCTACTTTAACGAATCGCATGCTAGGCGAAGATCGCGTGATTGTTTGTGACCAACCAGGCACAACGCGAGATAGCATTTACATTCCGTTAGAACGTCAGAATGTACGTTATACATTAATTGATACTGCGGGCTTACGCCGTCGCGGAAAAGTATTTGAAACAACCGAAAAATTTTCCGTGGTAAAAACATTACAATCCATTCAAGCTGCAAACGTCGTTCTTTTTATGATGGATGCTCGTGAAGGTGTCACCGATCAAGATTTACGTTTGTTAGGTTTTGTTATAGAAAGCGGCAAATCATTAGTCATCGCGATGAACAAATGGGATGGCATGACCACGCACGAACGCGATACAACTCGCTCTATGATGGATAGAAGATTACAATTTGTTTCATTTGCAAAAATCCACACTATTTCAGCCTTGCATGGCACTGGCGTCGGTAATTTATTTTCTTCGATCACAGAAGCGTATGCCTCTGCCACTAAAAAAATCTCTACTTCAGAGCTCACCAGAATTTTACGTTTAGCCGTTACAACCCACACCCCCCCTCTAGTGAATGGTCGCCGTATTAAATTAAGCTACGCGCACACCGGCGGCCATAACCCCCCTTTAATCATTATTCATGGCAATCAAGTCACTTCATTGCCGACGTCTTACACTCGCTACTTAATCAATACTTTTCAATCTAAATTAAAACTCGTTGGCACGCCTGTGCAAGTTGAATTTAAGAGTGGTGACAATCCCTATAAAGATAATAAGAATGTGTTGACTGACAAGCAGCGTCGAAAGAAAACTCGATTGATGCAGCATCAAAAAAGATAACGTAATTATTCTGAAAGTTAGTAACAGCTCACTCCCAGCCGCCGTCATTGCGAGCGAAGCGAAGCAATGACGGCGCCGAGGTGAGCTGTTACGAAAGTTACAAGAAGACAAAAAAAAGGGACAACTTTCGTCGTCCCAAAATTTATCATAAAGAATCTAACAAGCTATCCCTACTACAATAACCATCCTTGAACACGCAAAACGAGGAGTGGTTATAGAATCCTTTCATTCACCAGAGCCATCCAAAGCTGAATTGAAGCTTACCTCAATCTAGTTTTGATAAAAACAAGACTACTCAATGCTATTTTGGACAAAATAAATTCTTCTCAAAAAAAAATATTAAATTCAGCATGTTAATAAAGATTAGAGCTATAACGCCATAAAAAATAGCGAATGGCCTTATTGTTTTGTGCTATATCTCGCACACGGCAGCAAGCGATTATCTAGAATTCCAATGAGTTAAGTTGTTTCGGAGACGGGGTGGCTTACCAGACTCAACGCGCTAACTAAACAGAGTGTTTTTTAGTATATTGAAGTGTATTATTATCGGATTCACCGGCATTCCTCTATTGGTTCAATTGGCAAATGGTGTTTGAGAATTAGTTCAGAGATACCACGTAGCTGTGCCTGCAATGGTGGGACAAGATCAGGACTAATATGGAGTGAAAAATAGAATATGGAAATAGCAACCGGCTGCTCAACAAAATCTAATGAAACAGAAGCGGCGCAAGAAGCATACACTCAACTTACAGATAGGATTGGCATTCCTTCTTTCTTATTTGTTCTTTCAACAGTGACTTATAACAATGAAGTTATACTGCATGAGCTAACAAAACTTTTTGGAAATACCAAGATTATTGGTGGAACTAGTTGCATAGGGCTCATTACTGAACGCGGTTATTGTAGCGATAATAAGCGCGCATTAGGTTTGTTTGGCATCAAAGATGATAGTGGCAGTTATGGAATTGCAGCTTTGTCATTAAGTGACGATCCTAAGTTTGATGGACAAGAAGTCATACGCAAGGCCATGGAAAATGCCAAACGCCCCGGCGAATTACCTACTATGATTTTACTAACGAGTGCGCCAGGATATGAAGAAGCCTTAATCAACGGTATTATGAGCGTAGTAGGGAAACAGGTACCCATTTTTGGTGGTACTTCAGCAGACAATAGTGTGTCCGGGCTGTGGCAACAATTTTGTGGAGATGAACTCCACCAAAATGGTATAGCAGTTGCTGTAATCTATACGTCTCAGCCAATAGGATATGCATTCCACAGTGGATATATGCCCACTGAGCACATTGGCACTATAACAAAAGCTAACGGCCGCATTGTTAATATGATTGATAACAAGCCAGCTGCTGATGTTTATAACCAATGGGCTGAATCCATCCTACAGGATGTGTTAGGAACCCATGCAAATATTCTTAGCTTATCGACGCTTCATCCTTTAGGTCGAGAGATTGGCAAGATCGGGAATATACCTTATTACACCTTATCTCATCCTAATGAAATTTTTCCAGATGGATCCATGAGTTTTTTCTCTAACATTCAGAAGAATGATAAAATTACATTAATGACTGGAACGAAACAGAGTATTAAGACTAGGATAAAACGTGTCATACATTTAGCAAAGGAAAATTATTCACTCGCTAATGACACAAAGCCTAAAGGAGCATTCATTATTTATTGTGCGGGATGTTTCTTAGCGATTCAAGATGAAGTCCAGGATGTTATCGACTCTATTCACTCTGAGTTACCTTCAGAACCACTTTTGGGAATGCTTAGTTTTGGAGAGCAAGGATGTTTATTTGGTGGGGAAAATCGTCACGGTAATTTAATGATTTCCGCAATAATATTCGGGTAATACGATGAATAATTCTATCACCAGCGCTGAAGAATTGTATGAAACACTCATTGATTTAGAAAATGAGCGGGTTATATCTAGAAAAATCAATCAAGAATCTGATAATCTTTTAAAAGGATTAAAGCTTTTAGTTGAACGATTTAATGAAAAGAACATTCTAGTAGATATTATTTCTATTTTGCGCGACATAGTCGGATGTGAAGATATCATCATCATGACTACGGGTTTAAACCATGCATTCATAACAAAAGCTGCAACATCCGATTTTTTTTATAATATTCAATTAGAACCACAAGAATTTTTTAAACGTATACTGAGCGGTGACATTTCTATCTCGTTTGATGTTCAATCTATACCAGAATGGCGCTCATTATTTAATAAATTGAATAGCCAGATAAAATCTGCTATTCATATACGGATAGGGTTTAGTGAAAAAGACACCTTATTAATTTGCTTCGACTCTCGATTAAATTTTTTCAACCACGCACACGCAGATTTAATTAAGCGATATTCTACATTAATTACGCAAGCATTAATCAATATAAGCTCACAAGAAAAAATTAATGCGTTGAATAAAGATTTGTTAAATAAGGCACGTCAATCAGGGATGGCGGATGTTGCAATAAGTGTTTTACATGGCATCGGTAATGTTTTAAACAATATGAGTATCTCATCTGAAATTTTGCATGAAAAAATAAAAAATATTAGCCTAACGAAGTTATCCGAATTTGTTGATTTTATAAAAGAAAAACCAAATGAAAAAAATCGATATTTCATTGAAAATCCAGATGGCAATAAGATGCTGGAATATCTTTCTCTAATTGCACAACAAGCCAACGCAGAGAAGCTGGACTTATTGGAGGAAATTACCTCCATGAATATACATATTGACCACATTAAAAGTGTAGTTTCCATGCAACAAGAAATATCAAAGCCTTCTAATGTTAGAACTAAAGCAGCCATCTCAACAATAATAGATAGTATTTTAACCTTGCAAAATAACAAAATTGCAATTAATAAAATAACTCTTGTGCGTCATTATAAAGATGAATTATTAATATTGACTGACCAATATCAGCTTGAAAAAATAATTCGAAATTTAATACAGAATGCGGTTGATTCTCTAATTGTTTGCAATAATATGGATAAACAACTCATTATTTCTTGTGATGCAGATAATGATGAAAATATAATTATTCAAGTGATAGATAATGGCTTAGGTATTCCGCCGGAAGACATTAATAAAATTTTTAATTTCGGATTCACTACAAAAAATGAAGGGCATGGATTTGGATTACATGATAGTGCATTAACGGCGAAGGAGTTAGGTGGTGAGCTGAAGGCAAGCAGTAAGGGGCTTGGTCAAGGAGCAGTATTTACCTTAACGTTGAATAATTCTCGTTTCTAATTTATTTTAGTACTGAGAGACAAAAAAAAAGGCGGCTGTTAAGGCCGCCAGAAATGCTCAACTCAGATATAAGCAATCCTTGCTTGAAAATCCATCCTTGGGCATACAAAACGAGGAGTGGTTGCAAGAATCCTTTCAGTCAACCTGCATCATCCTTGATGCCTAATCAGTATATCAACCCCTCAAAACAAAAGCAGGTCGGTATTCTACTTAATCCGCCTAGTACTACCCCTACCCATATACATTTAAAATACATAAGGTACTTTAAATCAAGGAGTTATATTTTTTAAACAGTTATTTTCAAGCCATAAATAGACAAAAATTATCCTAGATCATGCACAATAGGTATAGCGACTTTCCTACAGTCGGCTAAGATTATAACATTTGAAAGTAGCCCGTCATGCGGCGATGCAAGCCTGAACTGGATTTTTATTTGATATTTGATTACTTAGTAATGGCACAATAAAAATTGAATTGCCAAGAATAAAGTTAACGGTAATAACTCAACCCACTGCCGTCATTGCGAGCGCGAGCGAAGCAACCTAGTCTTTTCAGAGCTGATTAG
>DHJK01000165.1:15714-18828 GCA_002404295.1 Legionellales bacterium UBA4722 | reverse complement strand
TTCGCTCACGCTCGCAATGACGTGAGCTGTTACAGTTAACGGAAGAGGCAAGTTACAATGAGTTCCCGCTTTCGCGGGAATGACACATTGAGGGAACGGAGTAGTTACGATTAAAGACCTTCAGGTAGTGTTACATTCAGCTCAAGAACTGAATACCCATCTTTGCGTTCTAGGTCCACTTTAACAGCTTCTTTATCAATGGCGACGTACTTGGCAATCACATCCAACAAATCTTTTTGCAATGCAGCTAAATAATCGGGTTTATCGCGTGTGCCACGTTCGTGCGCGATAATAATCTGTAGCCGTTCTTTTGCAAAATGTGAGGTTTTTTCAGGACGTTTTAAGTAGTCGAGAATTCTTGAGATCTTATTTGCTATAGTCATACTGTCTCTTTCTCCTTAAAGTTAAGCAAACGCTTCAGCCAATTGCCTTTCTCTTCTATAAAACGATGGGGGATTTTTTCACCTAAGAAACGTCCAACGGCATCAAGATACGCTTGGCCTGCATCGCTTTCTTTATCCAAGATGACAGGATCACCGGAGTTTGAAGCGCGAAGAACGGCTTGTGACTCAGGAATAACGCCTAGCAAGGGAATAGCTAAAATTTCATTTACATCTGACAGGCTTAACATATCACCGCGAGCGACACGCTTAGGCGAGTAACGCGTTAATAATAAATGTTCTGTGAGTGGTTCGCGGCCTTCTTCTGCACGTTTAGTTTTACTGGAAAGTAATCCTAACATGCGGTCAGAATCGCGCACGGATGACACTTCGGGATTTGTGACAACGATAGCACTGTCTGCAAAGTACATGGCGAGTTGTGCGCCACGTTCGATGCCTGCGGGTGAATCACAAACGACGTAATCGAATGTTTTAGAGAGTTCATCTAACACGGTGGAAACACCTTCTAGGGTGAGTGCATCTTTATCGCGGGTTTGGGATGCGGGTAGAATAAACAAATCTTTGATGTGTTTATCGCGAATTAAAGCTTGGTTTAAATTGGCTTCGTTGCGGATCACGTTCACGAAATCATACACAACGCGGCGTTCGCAGCCCATGATTAAATCAAGATTGCGTAAGCCTATATCAAAATCGATGACGGCGGTTTTAAAACCACGGCTCGCTAATCCTACAGCAAAAGATGCGCTAGTCGTTGTTTTCCCTACGCCCCCTTTTCCGGATGTTATTACAATAATTTTGGTCACTGTGTGTTCCTTCAGTAGTTATAAAACGTCAATACGGACTTGCTCATTTTCTAAATAAATTTGTTTCATGCCATCACCTAAAGGTGAGTTTAGTATATCTTCTTTTGTTAAATAATAGCCTGCAATGGATACGAGTTCAGCATCTAAGGTTCTGCAATAGATGCGTGCCTGTAGATTACCCTGTACGCCAGCCAATACTCTACCACGTAATGAGCCGTAAACATGTATATTCCCATCGGCAAGGATTTCAGCGCCTTGGCTCACTGCTGCGGTGACGATAAGATCACTCTCCCTAGCATAAATCTGCATGCCGGAGCGAATAGGCGTGGTGACGAGCTTAGTTAGGCGGGCGATGGGTTCTTCTTTCTTTTTTGGTTTCGTTTCAGCCGTACTCAATCGACTTGCGGTTAAAGTGGGCATGCCTACTAATGCTGCAGAGAGATGTTGCTCTTCGCTACCGCCGCGTATTCCAACGGGAATCATTTTATTGGCTAGCAATACTTCTTTTAATTTGATGAAATTTAAAACACCTAGTGATTTAATTTTGTCTAAATCAATGATGACTGGCAAATCGGTGAAAAATGGAGGCGCATTGCTTATTGCGCTTACCAATTGCTGCTCAAGTGCTTCCCAATCATAGCGGGTGATTTGCAGAACGGTGCAAGGTAAAAAATTGGCTCTAAATTGAAAGCACGCTTTTTGTTCGACTTCTAAACCACTCACTGTCATCTTGCTAATCCCTAAAGTTTTCAAACTGTAATGGTAAATTTAATTTTGCTTCGCGTAAATAGGCGATCGCGGCTTGTAAGTCGTCTCGTTTTTTGCCTGTTACTCTGACTTGTTCACCTTGGATGGTGGCTTGTACTTTCAGGCTTGCTTCTTTGATGCTTTTTACAATTTTTTTTGCTGTTTCAGAATCTAGGCCTTGTTTTACTTCGACTTCTTGTCGTGCTTCATTCAATTTAACTTCTGCTGGTTTGTAATCAAGTGAACGTATATCGACGTTACGCTTTGCTAATTTATTTCGCAAAATTTCATCGACTTGTTTTAATTGAAAATCGGAGGGAGCAATGATGGTAATGGTATTTTTTAATAGCTCTAATCGGGTGTCAGTACCTTTAAGATCAAAACGTGTATTAATTTCACGAGTGACTTGGTCTATGGCATTAGTCACTTCGTGATTATCTACTTTAGATACCACATCGAATGAAGGCATGTTTTTTCTCCTATATTTGAGGTGTTATTGAATTTGTCATCCTGAGTGAAACGAAGGATCGGCTAAAATTAGAGTGATCCTTCGTTTCACTCAGGATGACAAATGCAACAATACCTATATTTGTCGTAGTGCTGAAACTAATTCATAGGCTGCATCAACGGATGAACGGCCTTTGTGGCCATGGGCTCCACCTAGTCTATCGTATGCCTGTTCTTCAGTATCGACCGTTAATATACCAAAAATAACAGGGATATTCTGTGAAAGCGCAACTTGTTGGCAGCCTTGGCTGACTTGATCGCACACATAATCGAAATGTTTGGTTTCACCATAGATAACTGCGCCTAGGCAAATAATGGCTTCAAATTTATCAGTTTGTGCTAAACGTTGGACGGTGATGGGTATTTCGATTGCACCGGGCACCCAGATGACTGTTATTTGTTCTGGCTTAAAATTTAATTCTTGTAGTCGTTGGATGGCGCCATTATAAAGTTTTTGGGTTACATCTTCGTTGAAGCGGCTGATGACGATTGCAACGGTAAAACAATCGGGGATACTTTGGACGTTTAGGATTTTCATTTTTTTGTTCTCTATAAAAGATATCATCTAACTTATAGGTTAGTTTGAGCTATAGATTAAGAATGCTGCTTAGTACACCTCTCCCCTTGTGGGAGAGGTCGACGCCGAAGGCGGCGGG
>DHJK01000165.1:0-15686 GCA_002404295.1 Legionellales bacterium UBA4722 | reverse complement strand
AAGCACCCCTCACCCGTCGCTTCGCGCCGACCTCTCCCACAAGGGGAGAGGTGTACTAAGCAGCATTCTTATCCATAATTCAGATTAGGTTGGTTAGTCTACCAACGAATGTCGCATAATGCATCATTGCCAAGCTGTTTCCATTGGATTTTTGTGTTGTTAGAATCAAGGGTGAAGTCATTTTCGAATGCGGATTGTCCTTCGCCTAACCAGCGTGGGGCAATATAAATTAAAGCTCTTTGTAGTAATTTTTGCTTAATCAATGCTGTAAAACATTTCCCGCCCGCTTCAACCCAAAGATCATGGACTCCTGCTTGTCCTATATGTTGGATCACTTGTTTTAAATTTAAACCATCACTGTTTTTATCGATAGCTATGCAATGTATGCCTTGTTTATTGAATTGTTGTAAACGTGTAGCGTCTGCGTCTTTTGAATGAAAAATAGTGACTGATTTTGCTGTTTTAAAAATCGTTGCAGTAAAAGGAAGATTAAGTTCGCTGTCTAAGACATATATATGTTTGGCAATTGTGTCATTTGCAAGGCGCACATTTAATTGTGGATCATCGTGTAAGATGGTTTTTATAGTTGTTAAAATGGCATCGGCTGTTTTACGAGATGCGTGTGTGAATTCTTGTAGTGCTTTTCCGGTAATTTGGATGCGCTCACCTTGTTTGCCTGCGATTTTTCCGTCTAGGGTTAATGCTATCTTTGCGGTGACGAAAGGGTTTTTTGTTTTTAACCAATGGTTATAACTCTCATAAAAATCAGTGATATCAGGAGTAGGGATATAATCGCAAATGATTCCGTTTGTTTGTAGTGCGGATGCACCTTTTCCTGGAACGGTGGGATTGGGATCAGAATAACCGTAAACAACGCGTTTTATACCGGCTTGAATAATTGCATCTGTACAAGGTGGGGTTTTGCCCCAATGTGAGCAGGGCTCGAGGGTGACATAGATGGTAGCGCCTTCAGCACGCATGGATAGTTTTTTTAAGGCGGCGGCTTCAGCGTGAGGGGAGCCACAGGCCATGTGATAGCCGGTGGCTACTACTTGATTATTTAAAGTGATTACAGCCCCTACTGAAGGATTGGGAGAGCAGAATCCACGGCGGATTTTTGCAAGGTCGAGGGCTTGGGATAAGTAGGTTAGATCGGTATTTTCAAATGTATTTGATGTCATGCAGCCTCCGTCATTGTTGTAAGTGTTACATAATTCAATGACAAGAATCAAAATCTATCAGGCATGACTCACAGGCGTCAAGCTTAGTAAATTCCTTCCCCCTCCGGGGGAAGGCAAGGAAGGGGTAGTCAAAATAGGCTTTTTTCAAACCCTCAAAATGATGAACATGCACAGATGTTGGTTTGCTATAAATTGCAATTCTTGTCCTCAAAAAATAATTTGAAAAAAACGTATTTTGATTCCCCCTTCCTGAACCTTCCCCCGTAGGGGGAAGGAATGTGGTCAATAGCGTCTTCGTGGAAATGACATTTTTTTGTATAAAAAAGCCCCTCTTTATTTCTAAAGAGAGGCTATATAAAAGTACACTGTTATTAGAATTTAAAACTCTAATTAAGCAGCAACTTCTTCAGCTGATTTCTCACGACCCACAAGCTCAATAATAGCCATAGGAGCCGCATCACCTTTACGGTAACCACATTTTAATACGCGCAGGTAACCACCTGGACGTGCGTGAAAATGGGGAGCAAGTTCATTAAATAGCTTGGTTACCATCTCTCTATCACGTAAACGTGCAAACGCGATACGACGATGATGTACGCTATCTGATTTAGCCATGGTGATCAAAGGCTCAATGTAGCCTCTTAATTCTTTTGCTTTAGCCACGGTTGTCTTAATCAACTCGTGTTTAAGCAAAGAAACCATCATGTTTTTAAACATGGCCTTACGATGACTGCTATTACGGCCAAAATATCTACCACTGTGTCGATGACGCATAAAAAACCTTCCTACTCTTTATCTTTATGATTGACTGACTGCCAATGTTCTAACCGTGTACCTAAGGCGAGTCCATGTGTAGACAAGACATTTTTAATTTCTGTCAGTGATTTTTTTCCTAAGTTTGGTGTTTTTAGCAAGTCTGTCTCGCTACGTTGCACTAAATCACCAATAAAGAAAATACTTTCTGCTTTCAGACAATTAGCGGATCTTACTGTTAACTCAAGATCATCCACTGGACGCATGAATATAGGATTAACAGATTGTAAATCAGCATTCTCTTTCAACATCGGTGAAGATCTTAAATCAACAAAAGGTGCTAACTGCTGTTGTAAAATAGTAGCAGTACGACGAATTGCTTCTTCTGGATCTAAGGTTCCGTTTGTTTCAAGATCTATAACTAATTTATCCAAGTTAGTACGTTGTTCTACACGCGCACTTTCTACAGAATAAGTGACTCTGCGAACTGGGCTGAAACTTGCATCCAAATGCAATACACCCACAGCTACTTTTTCTTCTTCTGTATCACGGCTATGTATAGAGGCTGTTTTATAGCCACGTCCTAACTGAACCTTGAGAGTCATATTAATCTCAGCTGTTTCATTTAGATGACAAATGACAAGCTCAGGGTTAATGATCTGTATATCATGTTCTAGGGTTATATCACCCGCAAGCACTGGTCCAGGACCTTTTTTGCTTAGCTTTAAGATGACTTCTTCACGGCCAAGTAGTTTGATAGCAACATTTTTAAGATTCAATAGAATCTCAATAACGTCTTCCTGTACGCCAGGTATAGTACCATACTCGTGCAATACGCCATCAATTTTTACTTCTACAATAGCAGCACCAGGCATTGACGAAAGTAACATTCTTCGTAATGTTGTTCCTAATGTATGCCCATAACCTAACTCTAACGGTTCCAATGTGACCTTAGCACGGAATGGTGTTATTGCTTCAACAACAATTTCACGTGGGGTCAAAAACTCATATGGATTATTCTGCATGAAATAACCTCATAAAATCCAATAGTTACTTAGAATAAAGCTCAACAATGAGCTTCTCATTAATATCTGGGGGCAAGTCACTTCTCTCTGGCATTTGTTTGAACGTGCCTTTGAGTTCTGTTACATCAACCTCCAACCAACTGCAACCTTGTCTAGCTTGCGCTAAAGAAAGTGCATTTTGTACACGTAGCTGTTGCTTAGCACTATCCTTAAGGCTAATCACATCGCCTACCATCACAGAGTAAGAAGGTATGTTAACAACTCTACCATTTACCAAGATAGCACAGTGATTGACTAACTGCCTTGCCATAGCTCGGGTCGCTGCAAACCCCATTTTGTAAACTACATTATCCAACCTGCATTCTAAAAGTTTTAACAGATTTTCACCTGTAGAACCTTTTAAGCGAGCTGCTTTCTTAAAATAATTAACAAATGGACGTTCCATAACACCATAAGTGCGACGTACCTTTTGTTTTTCGCGTAACTGTAATCCGTATTCAGTTTCACGGCCGCGTCTTGCACCATGAACACCTGGCGCAGTATCTAACTTACATTTAGAGTCTAACGAACGGACTCCGCTTGTTAACGAAAGATCTGCTTTCTCTCTACGTGAGTACTTACATCTACGTTTAGCCCGTGGGCTACGCTGACTAGCCATCAACCTTCTCCTACACTATACTCTTCGTTTTTTAGGATCACGGCAACCATTAAATGGTATACCTGTCGCATCTGTAATTGACAAAATCTTTAATCCTGCCGCATGCAATGATCTGATAGCAGACTCTCTTCCAGGACCAGGGCCTTTTACTCTGACATGCACACTTTTCATGCCGAAATTTTCTATCGCGATCGATGCTGCTTTAGTACCTGCTTCACCAGCTGCATAGGGCGTAGACTTACGTGATCCACGGTATCCACAGCTAGCGGCACTAGACCACGAAACTGCATTACCTTGGACGTCTGTAATCGTTACAATCGTATTGTTAAATGAAGCGCGTATATGTACAACGCCATCAAAAACGGTTTTTTTGATTTTCTTACGCCCTTTTGTGGGCCCCGCTGCTGCTACCTGAGTTTGCGTAGAAGAACCAGTCGTTTTAGACCCTGAATCTTCATCTTCAGCAATTTCAGCAGGTACATTAGGCACTTTAGCACCTTTTGTAGTAGCTTTAACTTCTTTTGTCTGTTGTTCTGTCATTTGAATATAATTTCCTAAATTGCTTAAATATCAACTAGCTAGATTATACTTTACCTTTACGCTTACCTTTACGTGTTCGTGCATTGGTACGTGTGCGCTGTCCGCGAACAGGTAAACCACGACGATGTCTCGTTCCACGATAAGAACCAAGCTCGACTAGACGCTTAATATTCATTGAAACATCTCGACGCAAGTCACCTTCAACTTTTATCTTGGCTATTTCACTACGCAAACTTTCAAGCTCTGCTTCAGAAAGCTCTTTTCCTTTAGTTTGCGGATTTACATTCGCTGATGTACAGATACGTCTAGCTTTACTACGTCCGACACCATAAATAGCGGTAAGGCCGATAACTATATGTTTCTGTACTGGTATATTTACGCCTGCAATACGGGCTGCCATTCAAACACTCCTACTACTTCTCATTCAATATTCACATAACTCAAAATGGCGGTCAGTTTAATATCCTACTGATAAAAAAGCAACACAGTAATCAACTAATCATTAACCTTGTCTTTGCTTATGCTTTTTTTCTTTGCAAATAACTCTAACCACACCGCTTCTGCGCACAACTTTACAATTGCGACACATTTTCTTTACTGATGCACCTACTTTCATAAAACACCCCAATTAACGCAACAACCCTAGACCACCACCGCGTACACTCGTCTTTTTCAGTAATGATTCGTACTGATAGGACATAATGTGCGCTTGTACCTGTGCCATAAAGTCCATGACTACTACTACGATAATTAACAATGACGTTCCACCGAAATAAAAGGGCACGTTCCAAGTTAATATCATAAATTCAGGCAATAAACAGACCAAAGTGACATATATGGATCCTGCCAGAGTAAGACGCGTCATGACAGTATCAATGTAATTTGCTGTATGTTCACCTGGTCGTATACCCGGTATAAATGCACCGGATTTCTTTAAATTTTCAGCTGTGTCACGAGGATTAAATAGCATCGCCGTATACAAAAAGCAGAAAAATATAATGGAAGCTGCAAACAACAACATGTGCAAAGGTTGGCCATTTTGTAACGCCACGCCCACTGCGGCCAGCCACCCCATACCTTTTCCGTGTCCAAACCACTGTGCAAGTGTCGCGGGTAGCAAAATAATGCTTGAGGCAAAAATAGGAGGTATCACACCTGCCATATTAATTTTTAAGGGTAAATGACTGCTTTTCGCAGAATAAACATTACCACCTTGCATTCTACGAGCGTAATTTATTGTAATTCTACGCTGACCCCGTTCCATAAACACAACAAAACCAATTACTACCGCAACTACTACAACAATCAACAGTAAGACCACAATCTGTAATTGGCCTTCTCTGACCTGTTCAAGCGTTTTGCCAATAGCAGAAGGCAATCCAGCTACGATTCCTGCGAAAATGATAAGTGATATACCGTTACCAATTCCACGCTCAGTTACTTGCTCACCTAGCCACATCAAAAACAACGTGCCCGTTACTAGGGTCAATGTTGTAATAAAATAAAACGAAAAGCTTGGATCTAATGCAATGCCCTGTGAAACTAGCATCTTTGCAATCCCTGCGGCTTGAACAGTTGACAATATCAACGTGCCGTAGCGTGTATATTTATTTATTTTGCGTTGGCCAGACTCACCTTCTTTACGAAGCTCTGCAAGTTGGGGAGACACTAGTGTCAATAACTGCATAATAATCGATGCAGATATATAAGGCATAATCCCTAATGCAAACAAGCTAAAGCGCATTAACGCGCCGCCTGAAAACATATTGAATAAACCAATAATGTTATTCTGTTGCGCGTTAAACATATCCTGTAATCGTTGTGGATTTAATCCTGGAACAGGAATATAAGATCCAATTCGAAATACGAGGATTGCAAATAACACAAACAACAAACGACGTTTTAAATCTGCTATACCCGCACTTGCAGTATTTATACCGCGATTGTTTGTTGCCATTTAAGCCTCAACCTTTCCGCCCATCGCTTCAATTATTTTACGTGCGCCTGCAGTAATCCCTACACCTTGCACAACTAATACTTTCTTTTCATCCAGCTCACCTGCCAAAATAATTTTGACAAATCGAATGTTTTTATTAATTAAGCCAGCATCTTTTAAAGAAATAAGGTCAACAACTTCAGCAGTCATTGAATTTAAATCACCTAAGCGAACTTCAGCGCTCACTAATGCTTTTTGCGATCTAAAGCCGGACTTAGGCATACGACGTTGCATAGGCATCTGACCGCCTTCAAAGCCTACTTTATGAAATCCACCTGAGCGGGCTTTTTGACCTTTATGGCCACGTCCGCATGTTTTACCTTTACCTGAGCCTATTCCACGACCGAGTCTTTTGGCTGGTGTTTTTGCACCTGGCGCTGGTTGTAGCGTATTGAGGTACATTCTATATTTCCTCTACTGATAATAAGTAAGATACCTTGTTGATAATCCCACGATTACAAGGAGTATCAGCAACGACAACTGTATGATGTGGGCGGCGTAAACCTAAACCCTTCACACATTCTTTATGCTTTGGATGTCTAGCAATCATGCTACGCATCAATGTCACTTTTAATTGTTTAATACTGCTCATTGTTTAATTCTCAGTAATTTGTTCAACTGTTTTGCCGCGTTTAGAAGCAACTGTTTCAGGTGTTGAAATATTTTCTAATGCATTGATCGTTGCTCTAACCACATTAATAGGATTAGTAGAACCCACAATTTTCGCCAATACATTCTTAACACCAAGCACTTCAAACACAGGTCTCATAGCACCACCTGCAATGATACCCGTACCATCAGACGCGGGCTTCATAAAGACTTTTGATGCACCATGCTTACCCGTCATTGCATAATACAAAGTATCGCCTTTAAGTGTGATTTTTCTTGTGTTTTTGCGCGCATTTTCCAATCCCTTTTGTATAGCGACAGGAACTTCACGTGCTTTACCAACACCCACACCAATAAGACCTTTGCCATCACCTACGACAATTAGCACTTTAAAGCTAAAAATCCTACCACCCTTTACCACTTTTGCATGGCGTGATACTGCAATCAATTTTTCTTGCAGACCATCACTTTTTGTTGCGCGGTCAAAACCCATAAGTCAACCCTTAACCTTTAAAATAATAAACCAGCTTGTCTAGCAGCATCCGCTAGTGCTTTAACACGACCATGATAAATAAAACCTGATCTGTCAAATGCAACTTTTTGGATACCAACACTCAGAGCACGTTCAGCAAGAATTTTGCCAACGAGTTGAGCTGCCTCTATGTTTCCTGTTGATTTTACTTTCCCTTGAATCTGTTTATCTAATGTAGAAGCCGAAGCTAAAACATTTGCGCCATTCGCTGAGAGAACTTGCGCGTAAATATGTCTTGGTGTTCTATGAACACTTATACGTATTACTTCCAATTCCATGGACTTCATTCTTCCACGTTTGGCTCTGCGCAATCTTGATATTTTTTTCTTCATCATAAATAAAAATCCTGCCTATTACTTCTTCTTGGTTTCTTTGCGAATAATATTTTCATTAAAATATCGTATTCCCTTTCCTTTGTAAGGCTCAGGAGGACGTTTACTTCTAATGATGGAAGCAACATGACCCACTAAATGTTTATCAGCACCTTTAACAATAATTTCTGTTACAGATGGTGTTTCAATTGTTATTCCTTCCGGTGCAATAATTTCTACCGGGTGAGAATAACCAAGTGTTAGCGCTAAAGCATTACCCTTAACTGCTGCTTTGTAGCCCACTCCAACCAAAATGAGTTTACGTTCAAAACCAGTTGATACGCCATAAACTGCATTATTAATATCAGAACGAGTTGTCCCTGGTATTGCATTTTGTAATTTAGAACCTGAACCTTTGCGGCAATAACCTTTAACTGAGTTAGGCTCAACTTTAATAACTTTATCATCCAGTACTACTTGTACATGTGGATGAATAGCTAATGTTAAATGTCCTTTAGGTCCCTTAATTGCAATCTCATGAGCTTGAATTTTAACATCAACCCCAGTAGGAATCGTAATTGGTTTTCTACCTACTCTTGATGCAGATATCATACTCTACTCCCCTTACTCAACCACACACAGAATTTCACCGCCAATGTTTTGTGCACGAGCAGCTTTTGCAGTCATTACACCTTGAGGCGTTGATACAATGGCAATACCCATACCAGCAAGCACTGTTGGCATTTCATTGCTATGCTTATACACTCTTAAGCCTGGTCGGCTAACGCGCTGTATTTTTGCTATAACAGGACGTTCTTGAAAATATTTTAATGTAACAGTAATATCTTTTTTAGCACCGTTAGCAACAACATCAAAATCTTTGATGTAGCCTTCTTCTTTTAATACAGCAAGTATTGCTGTTTTATGCGTAGAAGCAGGCAATTTAATATCTAAATGCCCAACAGCCTGCGCGTTGCGTATCCGAGTTAACATATCTGCAATTGGATCCATTATATACCTCTTTTCTCTAAATCCCCTCTCCCTTTAGGGAGAGTATGGGAGAGGGTGAACCCTCTCTATTAATTTCTAACCCAAAAATTTCTTACCAGCTTGCTTTACGCATGCCAGGTACTAACCCATTCATAACAGCATGACGCATATGAATTCTGCATAGCCCGGTCAAACGATTATATGAGCGTGATCTACCGCATAATCTGCATCGCTTTCTTTGACGCGTTATACTTGAATCGCGAGGAAGGCCTTGTAGAGCACCTTCAGCTTGATCTTTTTCTTCGTCAGTGGCATTAAGATCACGAATGATTACTTTAAGCTGCAGACGTGTGTCATGAAATTTAGTATTGAGAGCAATACGGTTAATCTCACGTACTTTCATTGAGGTTTTTGCCATAGTTATTGACTCATCTCTTTTTCTTTAAATGGGAAACTAAAAGCTTGCAGCAATGCTTGCGCTTCTTTGTCTGAGGATGCAGAAGTTGTGATAGTAATATCCATACCTCTCAATGCATCAATTTTATCGTAATCAATTTCTGGAAATACGATTTGCTCTTTAAAACCTAAGCTATAATTTCCGCGACCATCAAATGACTTAATACTCAACCCACGAAAGTCACGTACACGAGGTAACGCAATTGAAATTAAACGGTCTAAAAATTCATACATGCGCTTTCCACGCAGTGTCACTTTACAACCAATGGCCCAGTCTTCACGAAGCTTAAAGCCTGCAATTGATTTACGAGCTAAAGTTACTACTGGTTTCTGGCCAGCAATTTTCTCAAGATCAGCCATAGCAGCAACAATGATTTTTTTATCTTCCATCGCTTTACCAAGACCCATATTTATGGTGATCTTTTTAATACGTGGAACTTGCATTACTGAGGAATAGTCAAACTTACTTTTTAGTTTAGCTACTACATCATTTTTATAATATTCTTGTAATCTAGACATAACTCACCTGTACTTATACGTCAATCACTTCGTTAGTGGACTTAAAGCAACGAACTTTTTTCCCATCGTTCATTGTTTTAATCCAGACTCTACGGCCCTTACCAGATGCTTGATCATATAGCATCACATTAGAGCGTTGAATAGGCTGTGTCTTGATAATAATTCCACCACGGTCGCCCGCATTGGGATTGGCCTTAACGTGTTTCTTTACTGTGTTGATTCCTTCAACTAAAAGTTTTCCTTCCTCAACTAATACAGAAAGTACAACGCCTCTTCTACCTTTGTCTCTACCAGCGATAATAATAACTTCATCGCCCTTTTTTATCTTTTGCATGCTTATATTCTCTTAAGAATTTACACCTGGGTTTAAATTACTTCATCTGCCAGAGAGATAATTTTCATGAATTTATCACCGCGTAGCTCACGAGTAATAGGCCCAAAGATACGTGTGCCAATTGGCTGCAATTGTGCATTTAGCAATACAACTGCATTTTCATCAAAGCGTATTGCTGAACCATCAGGACGTCTTACACCTTTGCAAGTCCTAACTATAACCGCATTACAAACTTCCCCTTTTTTAACTCTGCCTCTAGGAGCCGCTTCTTTTACGCTGACCTTAATAACATCTCCGATACCAGCATAACGACGATGCGATCCGCCCAGTACTTTTATACACATTACACGACGTGCACCGCTATTGTCTGCTACATCGAGTACTGACTGCGTTTGTATCATGCCTAACTCCAGTAATTCAACGAAACCTATATAATTTCGTACTTAATTGTAAAAAATGGCCGCCAATAGTATCATATTTGATTATAAAATATATAAAGAAATTACAAAAAATTGCTTTATTTTCTTTTTTATTCAATAACGTCTTGCTCAGCCTTCTCTAATACTTGCACTAAAACCCAATGTTTAGTCTTCGATAATGGACGGCTCTGCTTAATTAATACAACATCTCCTGTCCTGCATGTGTTCTCATCATCGTGAGCGCACATTTTCGAGAAACGTTTCATGTACTTACCATAAAGCGCATGTTTAACTTTGCGTTCTACTTGCACTACTATAGTCTTGTGCATTTTGTCACTAACGACAATCCCAACTACACTTCGACCACCCGCTGCTTTCTGCTCTATCATAATGAGGAACCTTCTTTTTCACGTAAGATTGTTTTCACACGAGCAATTTGTTTTCTCACATTTCTAAACAAATGCGACAGTGGTGCCTGTCCAATGCCCTTCTGAATACGCATGCTAAATTGTTCTTTTAACAACGCAACTAGTTCAGACTTTAACTCTTCCACCGATTTTGATTTTAATTCTATCGCTTTCATTACATTATCGTCCGCGTTTCAAATATTGATTTAACAGACAATTTGTCTGCAGCTAACCTAAGCGCTTGTCGTGCGATGTCTTCTGTAACACCTTCAATTTCAAACATCATACGCCCTGGCTGTACGAGCGCCACCCAGTACTCAACGTTACCCTTACCTTTACCTTGTCTAACTTCAAGCGGCTTTTTGGTAATTGGCTTGTCTGGAAAAATACGGATCCAGATTTTACCGCCACGTTTGATATGCCTAGACATTGCGCGTCGCGCTGCCTCTATCTGTCGAGATGTTATACGGCCAAACTCAGATGACTTCAAGCCATATTCACCGAAACTGACTTTATTTCCGCGGGTTGCTACACCACGATTTCGGCCTTTAAATTGTTTGCGAAACTTTGTTCGCTTTGGCTGCAACATTGTTACGCCTCCTGTTTGCCTGAAGCTTTTTCTGTAGCAGCTTCAGCTTGTTCTTTATCACCGATCACTTCGCCCTTAAATATCCAGACTTTGACGCCAATGACTCCATAAGTGGTAAAAGCTTCTGCTAATCCATAATCAATATCTGCACGCAATGTGTGCAATGGAACGCGACCTTCTCTATACCATTCGCTACGAGCAATTTCAGTTCCGCCCAATCGCCCACTAACGCAAATTTTGATACCTTTGGCACCCAACCGCATTGCAGTCGTAACAACACGCTTCATTGCGCGCCTGAACATCACACGTTTTTCTAATTGTTGCGCTACTGTTTCAGCAACCAACTTAGCATCCAGTTCAGGTTTGCGAACTTCTTCAATTGTAATATGAACCGGCACTTGTAAAATCTTGGCAGCGCCAGCACGTAGTACTTCAATTTCTTTTCCGCTCTTACCGATAACGATACCTGGACGCGCTACAAACGCTGTAATTTTAGCGTTGCGTGCAGGGCGCTCAATTAAAATACGGCTTACACCTGCTAATTTTAATTTATCTTCTAAATATTCACGCACTTTTAAATCTGCATACAAAGTATCAGCAAAATCTTTTGAGGATGCATACCATCTAGATGACCAGTCTTTTACTATACCCAAGCGGATGCCGGTGGGATGTACCTTTTGTCCCATTAGTTTGTCTCCTGATTCGACACGATAACAGTTATGTGACAAGTAGGTTTTAATATTCTGCAACCACGACCTTTTGCTCTTGCATGCATACGTTTATAGTCTGCAGCCTTATCAGCATAAATCTGGCTAATTCTCAACTCGTCAATATCACAACCTTGATTATGCTCTGCATTTGCAATAGCAGACTCAAGCACTTTTTTCACAATACCTGCAGCTTTTTTTGTGTTAAAGCGCAAAATATCTAAAGCACGATCAACAGGTAAGCCTCTAATCAAATCGCATATGAGTCTACATTTTTGTGCAGACAGTCTTGTACTTCTTAACCTTGCCGCGACTTCCATTACTAACCCCCTGCTTTACTTTTTATCTTTTGGTTTTTTATCGCCAGATGGTTTAGCACCACCTGCATCTTTAACTTTTTTATCAGCTGAATGGCCCTTAAATGTGCGAGTAATCGCAAATTCACCAAGCTTATGTCCAACCATATTTTCTGTAACAAATATAGGTACATGTAAACGGCCGTTATGCACTGCAATCGTTATACCAACAAACTCTGGTAAAATCGTTGACCGACGTGACCATGTTTTAATGGGACGTTTATTTTTAGAGGCAACAGTCTCCTCTATTTTTTTCATTAAATGTCTATCGACAAATGGTCCTTTTCTAATAGAACGCGGCACTGTATAACCCTCACAATATAAATTAAATTGCATTAACAAATAAAAACTTACTTGCCTCTAACCCTATCGCGTACGATGAATTTAGATGTGCGTTTGTTTTTACGTGTCTTGTAACCCTTGGTTGGTGTTCCCCATGGACTAACTGGATGACGTCCACCGGATGTTTTACCTTCACCACCACCATGTGGATGATCTACTGGGTTCATAGCTACACCACGTACCGTTGGGCGAATTCCGCGTCTACGGCTGGCACCAGCAGTACCAAGTGATCGTAAATTATGTTCTGAATTACCCACTTCACCTATGACTGCACGACACTCCGCTAATATTTTACGCATCTCACCAGAGCGTAAACGTACTGTTGCATAGATACCATCACGTGCAATTAACTGAACCGAAGCACCAGCGCTACGAGCTAATTGAGCACCTTTCTTAGGCTTTAACTCAAGACAATGTATAACAGAACCAATAGGTATGCTTGACAATGGCAAACAATTACCTACTTTAATAGGTGCATCAACGCCAGAACTAATAATATCGCCAGCCTTTAGGCCGCTTGGTGCAATAATATAGCGTCTTTCACCATCAAGATAGACAACTAAGGCAATATTAGCGCTACGGTTTGGATCGTACTCTAAACGCTCTACAGTGGCAGTTACACCATCTTTAGCTCTTTTGAAGTCTATTAGACGATACTTTTGCTTATGCCCACCACCAATGTGTCTGCAGGTTATGCGACCTTGATTGTTGCGTCCGCCTGTTTTTTTCTTTATTGTGACTAAAGAAGCGTGGGGTTGACCCTTATGCAAGTCTTTATTCACAACCTTTATTACAAAACGTCGGCCTGCCGAGGTTGGTTTAGTTATTTGTAGTGCCATATGTTCCTCAATAATCTATGCTTTTTTCGCTGTTCCCATTATCTTGCCGCTCTAACAGGAGCCGCTATTATAATGATATGCAAGCAAAAGCCAACATAAATAATAATAAATTTTCTAATTTCTTTATACAGTTGCAAAATCTATTGCTTGGCCAGCTTGTAACTTAACGTATGCCTTCTTCCAAGCCTTACTCTTGCCTTGGATTTGGCCAAAACGTCTGGGCTTAGTCTTGACATTCACAATGCGTACTGACTGCACTTTTGCTTTAAATAACAACTCTACCGCAAGCTTTACATCAGGCTTTGTTGCATTTCTTATAACTTCAAATACATATTCCTGTCTTTTTTCAGTGCCTATAGACGCTTTTTCAGACATGTGTGGGCGTAGTATTACATTCATTAAACGTTCTTGTTTCATTTAAGCAACTCCTCGAGCTGCTTAAGCGCAGCAACTGTAATCAACACTTTTTCACTACCTACCAAAGAAGCAGGATCTACAGCTGCTACATCTCGTATGTCAATTTTTACAAGATTACGAGCAGCTAAATAAAGATTTTCTTCTACTGTTTCTGTAATGATTAACAAACGATCATTTAAATTTAATGCATTTAGCTTTGCTATAAAATCCTTGGTTTTAGATGTTTCGAGCGTAAAAGATTCTACAATGAGAAGTCTTTCAGCACGAATCAATTCCGAAACAATGGAACGCAACGCGCCGCGATACATTTTCTTATTTACTTTTTGATCATAGCTGCGTGGCTTAGCCGCAAATGTGACACCACCTTTACGCCAAATTGGACTACGGATGGTACCAGCACGAGCACGTCCTGTTCCTTTCTGTTTCCAAGGCTTAATACCACCACCTCGAACCTCAGCACGTGTTTTTTGTGCTTTCGTTCCTGCGCGAGCAGCGGACAAGTATGCTGTCACAACTTGGTGTATGAGAGGTTCATTGAATGGGCACGAAAAAACACCTTCAGCGACTTCAATACTTTTGCTATTTTTGCCAATTACTTGTAACTCCATTAGTTACCTCCACTCTCTTTCTTGCTCTTCTGCTTTGTTTTTACAGCAGAACTAATAATCACGTCACCACCTGGCGCGCCCGGAACAGATCCACTCACTAATATAAGATTACGCTCTACGTCAATACGCACAATTTTTTGTGATTGTATGGTACGTTTAACATTCCCCAAGTGGCCTGCCATCTTTTTGCCTTTAAATACTTTACCTGGCGATTGTCTTTGACCGATGGATCCAGGAGCTCTATGTGATAAAGAGTTACCATGGGTCGCATCTTGAGTGGCAAAATGCCACTTTTTGATAACACCGCCGTAACCTTTACCAATACTTGTGCCTGTAACGTCGACCATTTGACCTACAGCAAATTTTTCAACTGTAAGCTCAGCACCAACACTAAAGCCATCAAGTGTCTCTTGTCTGAATTCCCACAAGCCGCGGCCTGGTTCTACATTTGCTTTAGCAAAATGACCTGCTTCAGGTTTATTAACACGTGATCTTTTACGCAAACCTGTTGTTACCTGAATAGCTAAGTAACCATCATTTTCTAGTGTTTTTAACTGCGTTACCTTATTTGGCAACACTTGAATTACTGTGACCGGAATAGAAGCACCATCCTCGGTAAATACCCGAGTCATACCGCACTTTTGTCCGACTAAACTGATATTCATTTTTATAGCCTCTTAACAGGGAGAAAAACAGCCCTAATCTAATTGTTAATCTTCAGCATCTACGCTAATTTGAACATCTACACCTGCTGCAAGATCCAGTCTCATCAACGCATCAATGGTCTTATCTGTTGGCTGATTAATATCAACTACACGTTTATGAATGCGAAGCTCATATTGATCTCGCGCATCTTTATCGACGTGTGGTGATGTCAAAACCGTATAGCGCGCAATACGTGTTGGCAAAGGAATAGGACCATGAACTTGAGCCCCTGTTCTTTTTGCTGTTTCGACAATTTCACGTGTTGAACGGTCGATTAGACGATGATCAAACGCCTTTAAGCGAATGCGTATCCTCTGACTTTTTCTTGCTGCAATAGACATGTTTTATTACTCTTTTTAATTACTCAAGGATTTTAGCTACAACACCAGCACC
>DHJK01000158.1:6171-38949 GCA_002404295.1 Legionellales bacterium UBA4722 | reverse complement strand
AAACGCTTATCTATGTCCTTCTGAAACTATCAAGAAACTTCAGATCCATGAGGAAAAACAATATTCTTATTAAAGATAACAGAATGCTCATAGTTCAAAACCATTCAACTAAATAATTTTTAATACTATTAAAATCTTCCCGATAATCATCTAACAGTTAGTATAATTTATTATAAAATCGTAAAGTTGGAATGAAAACTTAAGTTATATTAGTAAGGAACGCTCGTGACACCTACACAAGTATGGAAGCTATTTCTGATATTGATCGTTATCTCTGGAATGAACTCCAATATATTTGCAGATACAACTGATGATCCTTGTGGCGGTCCTTCGGCACTTCTTAATATTGTAGATAGACCTACCATTGGTGATAGTGCCTGTGTCGTACCCGTTAAAAAAGCTGTTTTGGAATTTGGCTATCAATATCAAAAACTCAGTCACGCAGCAGGTCACCAACAGAACTTTCCTGAGACTGAATTTCGTTTAGGAATACCTGCTCATAATGAATTAGTTATTTTATTGCCGAATTATATACATCAATCTATGATTCAGCGCTCAGGATTCAGTGCAGCGACGATTGGTATAAAACATGAGATTGGTTACACTAAAAATTTGGTAGCCACCGTGGAAAGCTTATTTACATTGCCCAATGGTAGTGCAGCCTTTGGTAATAAAGGACTGGGCGCGGCATTAAATGGAATTGCTAGCTATACTGTTAATTCAGTGTTAAATCTCACCTTCATGCTGGGTGGCAGCACAGAAACAACATCGAGTGCTGATGGAGGCCAACGCTTCACGAGTATTAATCCTGATATTGTTTTGACTTATTCATTAAACCCTAAAGTTGATTTATATGGAGAAACATATGGTCAGAGTAAAACAGGGCCTGGCGCAGGAAGTGGGTTTAATTTTGATGGAGGAATCATTTACCTTCTCTACCCAGCTCTTACAGTTGATCTTGAGTTTGGTCAACGAATAAGCGGCGATCTCGGTGGCTTTGATCATTATATTGGTACAGGAATGGCGATTGAATTTTAACTGAGATTTTAGTGCATCATATTGCTGATTCAGTGTTTATTTAACGTACCATTATTTATCATGGCTTTTGCCCTCAGACTCATCAGGAAGCTTAAACTGCTTCCATAATAAATAGACCGCGGGGATAACAACCAATGTTAATAACGTAGCACTCACCATTCCGCCCACCATGGGTGCTGCTATGCGTCGCATCACTTCAGAACCTGTGCCTCCTAAAAACATAATCGGCAATAAACCACCAATGATTGCAGAAACTGTCATCATGATAGGGCGCAAACGCAATAGGGCACCTTCAATAATAGCTTTAGAGATATTTTGTTTTGTTAAAGCACGATTTTCCTGATCTGCGATTTGTTTTTGTTTTTCCAGTGCTTGGTTAAGATAAACCAACATCACTACCCCTATTTCAACAGCAACCCCAGCTAGTGCAATAAAGCCTACTCCTACAGCAACTGATAAGTGATAGCCAAGTAAATACAAGAGCCAGATACCACCTACCAGCGCAAGTGGCAAGGTTGTGAGAATAATAATAACTTCAGCAATTCGTCGAAAATTAATAAATAATAACAATGCTATAATAGCAAGAGTAAAGGGTGCAACTATACCTAAACGTTCTTTCGCGCGTTCTAGATATTCATATTGTCCTGACCATGAAATAGAATAACCTGCCGGTAATTTGATTTGTTGATTAACAGCGGCCTGCGCGTCTTTAACATAAGAGCCTAGGTCACGTCCTGCAATATCTACATAGACCCACCCATTTAACCGCGCATTTTCGCTTCGAATCATATCGGGCCCTTCAGTGATTTCGACGCTAGCAACTTCACTAAGCGGAATAACTGCGCCAGACATAGTCACAATCGGTAACAAACGCAATTTTTCTATAGAGTCACGAATCTCACGAGGATAACGTAAATTGACAGGATAGCGCTCACGCCCTTCGACCGTTTGGGTCACATTCATCCCACCTACAGCCGTTTCAATAATTTCTTGAATATCTTCAATGTTCAATCCATATCTTGCTGCTTTTAATCGATCTATATCAATGGTGACATACCTGCTACCCGCAACCCGCTCAGCAAAAACAGATGTTGTGCCTGGTACTTGTTTTAGAATTGTTTCAATTTGTTGTCCTATCGCTTGAAGCACGCTTAAATCAGACCCCGCAATTTTTATACCCACAGGTGTTTTAATACCTGTGGCTAACATATCAATGCGAGTTCGAATTGGCATGACCCAAGTATTAGATAATCCGGGAAGCTTAACTCGCGATTCTAATTCAGAACGGAGTTTCGCTATATTCATACCAGAACGCCATTCGCTTTTAGATTTGAATTGGATTGTGGTTTCAAGCATTGAAAGCGGAGCAGGATCAGTCGCAGTTTCTGCTCGGCCAATTTTTCCAAAAACACTTTTCACTTCGGGAACTGTGGCGATTAATTTATCTGTTTGTTGTAAAACCTGTTGTGCTTTTCCAATTGAAATACCAGGAAAAGTAGTTGGCATATAGAGCAAGTCACCTTCATCCAACTCAGGCATAAATTCACCGCCCAATCTTGATAAAGGCCAAAAACCAACAAGCACAACAACGAATGCAATTATCAATACTTTTTCAGGTGCTTTCAATATTGCATTAATCACTGGCTTGTAAGTTTTTAATAATAGGCGATTCAGTGGATTTTCTTGTTCTGGTTTAATTTTTCCTCTAATCAGATAGCCCATTAGGACAGGCACCAAGGTCACAGAGAGCATTGCTGCAGCAGCCATTGCATATGTTTTTGTATACGCTAAGGGAGCAAATAAGCGCCCTTCTTGCGCCTGCAAAGCAAAAATGGGGAGAAAACTAAATGTAATAATGAGTAACGAAAAAAATAAAGGCGGTCCAACTTCTAATGAAGCCTGTTTAATAATATCCCAATGCTCTCTAGCCTTATTATGATTTTGTTCTAAATGTTTATGTACATTTTCAATCATCACAATGGCAGCATCTACCATCGCACCGATAGCAATTGCAATACCGCCAAGAGACATAATATTGGCATTAATACCTTGAGCATGCATTACAATAAAGGCAATAATAATACCAATTGGTAAGCTAATAATAATGACGAGAGAGGAACGAAAATGGAAAAGAAATAATATACAAATAAGTGAGACCAAAATAAATTCTTCGACCAATTTATCTTTTAGAGTGTCTATCGCACTTTTGATTAAAGTGGAACGGTCATAAGTAGCAACTATTTCTACCCCATTGGGCAAACTTGATTTTAGTTGCGATAGTTTTTCCTTTACAGCAGCAATGGTCGCCATCGCATTTTGTCCATAACGCATGACAATAATGCCCCCCACTACTTCTCCTTGGCCATTTAATTCCGTTATACCGCGACGCATCTGGGGGCCCAGTTGCACGTTAGCAATATCCTTTACTAAAATTGGAATACCGTTCTTCCCTAACCCAACTGGAACTTGTTCGATGTCTTGAATTGATTTCATGTAACCTTTTGCACGAACCATATATTCTGCTTCACCCATTTCAATTGCAGAACCGCCTGCTTCGCGATTACCTCTTTGAATGGCTTGTTTTACTTGCTCTAATGTTAAACCATAAGCACGTAATCGGTTAGGGTCTAGGGTGATTTGATACTGTTTAACCATGCCACCTGCTGTGGCCACTTCTGCCACACCGGGTACTTTTTGTAGCTCATATTTGAGAAACCAATTTTGCAAACTAGTTAGTTGCGCAAGATCGTGCTGACCCGTTTTATCTATTAACGCATATTCATAAACCCAACCCACACCGGTTGCATCAGGGCCCAAAGCAGTTTGAGCGCCGGGCGGCAACCGATTGGCAATTTGACTTAAGTATTCCAATACACGAGAACGCGCCCAATAAAGATCAGTACCCTCTTTAAAAATAATATAGACATAAGAGACGCCGAAACCGGACTCGGCACGTACTGTCACAGCGCCTGGAACTGCTAACATAGCAGTGGTCAAAGGATAGGTCACTTGATCTTCAACGACTTGAGGTGCTTGGCCTGGGTAATCTGTTTTAATAATGACTTGGACATCAGATAAATCGGGAATAGCATCTATTGCAGTATTTTTTATTGTGTAACAGCCCCATAAAACAATCAGGACGGTTGCCAAAAGAACCAAAAACCGATTCTGAATTGACCAGCGAATAATCCCTGCAACCATGTTTTGTCCTCTTTTAAGGAGTTAGTTTTTTCATATCAGTCGGCATATTTGACGATGAAGAACCAGAATTTTGCTCTGTGGTAGGTTTTTGAGAAGGTGTTTCAACTCTATCTAAACCTGCTTTTAAATTAGCTTCTGAATCAATAAGAAATTGTCCAGAAGAAACCACTCGTTCGCCTGCCTTTAATCCAGAAAGAATTTCTACTTGATCGCCGGATTCTATACCCGTCATAACAGGACGAACTTGAAAACGTCCATTACCTAAAAAAACAATGACACGATCCCCTTGTGAGCTGCGAATGAGCGCTTCAATTGGAATGCTTAGCACATTGAATTTTGGTTCTGCAAAAATAGAAATATTAGTATACATATTCGGCTTTAAAATACCGTCAGGATTGCTAAAGCGAAATCTGACTTTTAATGTACGAGTAGTGGGATCAACTTGTGGATAGATATATTCAACATTACCTTTCCATACTTTGCTCGGAAAAGCAGACAATCTAGCTTCTGCTGACTCATCCACTTTCACCCAATTAGCTTGATCTTCAAAAACTTGAGCAATCATCCAAATACTGGATAAGTCGACTAAATGCATTATTTCTGTTTCGGGCGTGACGCGCATACCTTCCCTAACATTGAGTTCAGTTAACACACCTGCTTGCGGTGAAACAATATCCACTAATTGACTGGATTTTTTAGTATTGATTAACTGTTGAATTTGTTGAGAGGAAAAATGAAGTGCCTGCATTTTTTTAATAGAGGCTTCAGTTAAATTTCGATCTCCACTTCCTAGTGCAATTAAATATTCTTCTTGTGCATTGATGAGCATCGGAGAATAGAGCTGTAGCAATACTTGATCTTTTTTAACAGGGGCGCCGATGGTATTGACATATAGTTTTCTTACCCATCCATCAGCGTATGCATGAATATGTGCAATTTTATTTTCATTCGGTTCGATATAGCCCACTGCTTCAATGCGTCTTGAAAGTGTTCCTTTTAAAACTGGCATCGTACGTATGCCAAGATTATTAATGACAACCGGTGAAATACGAACACCTGACTGATCACCCTCTTGTGCTTCAGGATAAATAGGAACTAACTCCATTCCCATGCGTGATTTTCCTGATTTTGGATAATGAATTGTGGGCTCCATTGTATCTACCCAATACATGGGTTTTTTTGCTGGGACTAAAGAACGTCCTGAATATCGCCCAATAAAAATACCGGCAATCAGTACAAGCAGGATAATGATCGTTATTGAAATTAAGCTTTTTTTCATTCAGATAGTTCCCTTTGCTCCATTAACATACAAATGCGATATGCACTAATTTCCTTTTCAGAATGTTATTCCTTCTAAGTAAAGAAGAGCTCCACGTGACTTGGCACGTTCCACTTGTATTTGGGTTTGTTCAAGATGAATCGTTAATTCATTACTATACGCACGAAGAACAGTCGTTAAATCAGTCGTAGAATTTCTATAGGCTAGTAATGCTGCCTTGGAATTTTGTCTAGCTTCAGGGAGTAATTTTTTTTGATACAAGCTGTCTCTTTTGGAAAGACTCTGCCAAACAGCATACTGAGCGGTTAATTCTTTCATTAGATCTTTATAATGTATATCTTGATCAAGCTCTGCAGCCTCAAGTTGATATGCACTGGCATGCAATGTTTTATCTTGTCTGCTTGAAGTAAAAAAGGGCAAATCGATTGTCACTTGCGCACCGACAAAATTTGAACGTGTCTTGCCAGAACCATCCATATAGGTGCCTTGCCGTATTCCATAACCGACATCTAGCATCCATCCCGGTTTATATTGCTCTTGTGCATAGGCTACTTGTTCACGAGCAGCTTCGATGTTTGCGAAATCAACTTTAAGTAGCGGATGTTCCTGTATTCGTACTTGCATCACTTTCATCGGTGGCGGATTCGGCCAACTAGGTATTTCACTAAATAAAGGTCGATTAGCCTCGTTCGTACCCACCCATCGACCTAATTGTGCACGCAATACATCTAATCGTTGTTGAATTTGTGCGTCCTGATCATTAAGACGAGAAAGCTCTAATTGTAATTGAAGTACATCGGATTGGCTTGCCTTGCTGTTAATATACTGAGACTCAGTGCTTTTTAACAACCGCTGATAGAGTGTCCTGTTTTCACGAGTGACTTGTTCTGCTTTTGTCCAATAGTATAAATCTAGCCATGTCTCTCGCACATTACGTAATAACATTGCAGCTTGTTCTTGGCTTTTTCGTTCTTCAGCAGTCGCAAGCGCTCTAGTCTGTTTAGACTTTATTGCTAGGGAATGCCCGCGTGGAAAAATTTGTTGTATCCCCACATTCACCATTGTCATATCATCTTGCGTAAAGCTAAATGAGTTAGTAGGAACATTAGCAGCTCCTAGTATTAATTGAGGATCAGATAATTGCCCATCTGCAACAGACTGTTCTTTTAACGCGCCAGCAGTTGCTCGTAGTTTTTTTAATTCAGGTGCTTGATTTATTGCCAATCGTTCTACTGCAGGAAGAGTCAGGGGTATTCCGTCAGTAACAGCATAACTATTAAAATGAAATAATAAGGAAATTAATGCCGCAGATACGCAAAGAATCTTTTTTTTAAGCCTTAGAACTACAATAGTACTTTGCACGAATCAAATATCCTCATCACTCAGTTATCTATGAATCATATTACAATACAATGCTCAGGTATCAATACTTCTAAATCAAACTGGTTTTTGCTTTGATGACTTGTGCATTATCAGTTGTTAATCATTCTCATTTATACTATGCTCTTAACTTGCGCAATAATTGAAAAAATGTGCACTTGTATGTAAAAATTGATTTATTCAAAATTAATGGGACTGCTACTAATGAGTAATTGTGGATGCCACCAAATTTCAGCTGATCGAAAAATTTTAATAATTGCGTTGGCACTCAATGTCACTATGTTCGCGATAGGCCTACTTGCTGGAATAATAGCACAATCCACGGGTCTTATTGCCGATGCTCTCGATATGCTTGCAGATGCATCAGTATATACTTTTAGTTTGCTCGCTATAGGTCGAGGGATGCGTTTCAAATCTACAATAGCTATGATAAATGGGAGTTTACTTCTAATAATAAGTATTGGCGTATTAATTGAGATAGGACGTAGAGCCTTGCTGGGAAGCTCTCCTGAAAGTACGATGATGGTGGCCATTGCTTGTATTTCTTTGGCTGTAAATGGAATAGTATTACATTTAATGAATAGATTTCGTGATAACGAAGTGCATTTGCGAGCAACCTGGATCTGCACTCGCGCAGATATAATAGCAAATATGGGTGTCATCATATCAGGTGTATTAGTAGCCTTAACTCGCTCTCGTTACCCAGATTTAATAATTGGATTCGCAATCTGTCTATATGTAATCAAGGAAGCATTTATAATTCTGGGTGATGCGCGCAAAGGGCTTAACGTTACTGATCACTCAGTCGCATAAAAAAGATGGGGTTAATTAGTCGCTGGCGCTTAATTCCCCATGCGATTTTTCTCCTATTCATAGATTTTTGGTACCTAACCAGTCTGGTAGTAAGCCACACCTGTTACCGGGCGTGGCGACCAGATCCTTATATACATCTGGCTAGCAATTAACGCTTCTTACCACCTCATTATGTCGATAATTAACTAAGAAAATTCATAGCAGCAATATCAATTTGCTTTGCCGGCAACATTTTTTTATGTAAAAGCAATATAGAAGGAATAGCTAGAATGACAAGAGCCATAATAATAAATGCGGGCATCAGTTTAACTCCTGTTATGGAAATAAGGAATACAACCAAAAGCGGTGTCGTCCCTGCAAACAAGCTAAAACCAAAATTATAACAGACGCCAATACCACTATATCGAATGGATGTTGGAAAAAGTTCGATTAATATTGTGGGAAGAGATCCCATGATAGAGCCGATTAGAGGCGCAAACATTAGCAGCCCTAATAAAACAAGTAAAAGATGATGGCTTGATATGAGCATAAATATGGGATAAGCCAATACAAAAATAGCAACAGATCCTATTTCTAAAATTAGCAAAGCATTCAATCGATCTATTACTAAACCTATCGCTATACAACTTAAACTGTAGGCACAAATTGAAATTGAATTTAACCAGAGCGCTATTTCAGGTTTTATCCCAAGATAATGCGACATATAAGTTGCCATAAAAAGAGACGTCATTGTAGTAATGCCAGCAGCAAGTCCTGCTATAGCAAATCCAAGGCTAATTGAGCGAAAGTGAGTGCGCACTAACGTTTTTGATGGCCAACGTTCAGGCTTACTCATGCTAAGGTATTTTTGAAATTCCGGCGTTTCGGAAGTGCGCCGCCTAATATAAACACCTACAATTGCAAGGAGTGCGCCTATTGCAAAAGGAATTCTCCAACCCCAGCTCAGCATATCGGATGGAGTCAGCAAAGAAATAAGTGTAGCAATTAATACGCCAGCAAGAACGGCCCCCATATTCATACCAAACACAAGGCAGCACGTCATGAAGCCGCGTTGTTGCGGTTTAAAATGTTCGCTAATAAAACAAATAGCGCCTGGAATATCGCCACCCATTGCAAAACCCTGAGCAAAGCGAAATAAGACGAGTAAAATCGGAGCTATTACTCCAACCATAGAATAAGTAGGCAGACAGCTTATAAAAAATGTAGGGATTGCCATAGAAAATAACGAAAAAATCAAAGTACGAACACGACTAATACGATCACCAAAATGCCCATAAATAATTCCTCCTAATGGGCGGGCAAGATACCCAGCGGCAAATCCACCCAGTGTTGCTAAAAGTGCTATGCCATTATTTTTATGGGGAAAGAAAACAGAGGCAATAATGGGCGAAAGAAATAAGTAAATGACAAAATCAAAAAGCTCAAGTCCTACACCCATTGCAGTAGATACAATTATGTGTTTTTTAATATGCATCTATAAACCTTAACTATTTCGTTGGCTGTAATATCACGACATTGTATACGACTAATCGAACAAGCAATTACTAAATGGTCATTTTGCGCAATTGTAATAGAAATTAGTACGATAACACAATCAATAAACAGCCGATCCTCGCTCCCTCAAAACATAATCCGTGTCCACTTGTAAACCATGTAATGCCTCAGTAAGATTACTAATCATTGCAATAAAAAACCCAAGCGCACCTAATCCTGTTTGTACATTTTTCTTGCTTGAGCAAAGCAGGCCAATCAAATTACCTACGTCCTGCATCCCCTGTAGTAAAACGACTGTCGCATTATCCACGTGACAATGGATCGCCTTCAATTCGGAGGTGGTATAAGCTAATGTCGGTGACTCTTTTGGTGAGCAATCATGTCGCTTAAGCAAATTGAATAATTCTGTAAATGAGCTCTCTGCATTTTTGATACTAGTCATCCTTTTTCCCTGTTTGAAATGATTCATTTAATTAAATAAGACGCTTTGTTTTCAGCAAGGTGGATACTATACAGCCGCAATGATAAGATATAGCCCATTTTAGGAATAACACTTTTAACATTATGTTAATAATAGCTCCTTAATTATTGGACTAATTAAAGAATCTTAACAAGGTGATACATTGTCAGAACAAAATAAGGTAACCTTCAAATCAGCTTTTTTTGCTGTATTCATGCCATTCGCTATGGGATTTATACTCAGTTGCTTATTTCGCACAATGAATGCAGTCCTTTCTCCAGCCTTAGAAAAAAGCATCTCAATGCCCGTCAGCACGTTAGGGTTTTTAACATCTGTATATTTCCTTGCTTATGGATTATGTCAAATCCCTTTAGGCACACTGCTTGATCGTTTTGGCTCGAGAAAAGTTCAATTTTGTTTGTTCATGATCGCAGCTATAGGATTATTTTGTTTTTCTCAAGCTCAAGGCATTTACGGGCTTGCTGTTGCGCACTTACTCATTGGTATAGGAATGGCTGGCGGACTGATGGCTGCGTTCAAAATCATCGTACAGTGGTTCTCTCCAAAACAGCTTATTATATTAAATGGCATTATGATGACGTTCGGAGGCATCGGTATCCTTTTATCTGCTACACCCACTGCATATTTAACAGAATTGCTAGGCTGGCGACACGTAGTCATGCTGTATGGAGTCATTACTCTAGCCATTGCTTTAATAATCTTTTTCGTTGTGCCAGAAACAAATACCGCAATAGAAAAGACATCATTTAAAGCACAATTCAAAGGAATACTTGAAATTTATAGAACACCTTTATTTTGGCGAATAGCACCTCTTGTAGCCAGCGTTTTAGGTTCATTTATGGCTATCCAAGCACTTTGGATTGAAGGATGGATGCGTGATGTCAATCATTTATCTCAACCTCAAATTAATAATTATTTATTACTCATAGGCATCGCAATGACTGTGAGTTTACTAGGTTCCGGTTTTATCGCAAGGTGGGTAGAACGCTATTCTATTACCATGGTACAGCTATTAGGATTCTTTGCTGTTCTTTTTTTTATAGACCAAGTAATTATTATTTTAAAGCTCCCAATATCACCAGTCATAGTCTGGTTTATGTTCGGGTTTCTATCTCATAAATTTAACCTATGCTATGCCATATTCGCTAACTATTTTCCAAAAACACATACCGCAAGAGCAAATGCTGCATTAAATGTTATAACATTTCTTGTTGTATTTTTTGTCCAATATATTATTGGTGTCATTATCAATTTCTGGCATGTAACCATACCAAATCACTATCCTGTTATTGCTTGGCAAGTTGCATTTGGCTTTACGCTTGTTTTACAGTTCGTGAGTTTTGTATGGTATATTCTCTCCTCGGCTAAAAGCAGATCATTCGTACTACGTGATGAAGTTTTAGCCTAACTCGAAGAAAGATTAGTTTATCTGAGATTTATGCTGTGACTCCTTGTTTGTGCTATTTCTTTTTAATGATCAACACTTTGTTAGCGCCTTTGGTAAAATGGTAGTTAACTCTTTTTACTCCTGCCAAAAACCCAAGATTTTTAAAATGATTGATAACAGGAATAATATATTTTGGGGAATTCTGTAAATTACCTTGTAATGGAAAAACCCTAATTTCATTCGCCACTTCTAACAGATCAGTAAGAGATTGAATATGAAAATTGAGGTCTAATCTATCAGAATAAAGAAATAAGAAGTTAGCCACGATCGCAATATCAAAAGACATTTTCTTAAATGGTAAATTCTGAATTTCACCACCGATATATTTTGATTTTGATTCTTTTATTACAAAATCATCTAAAAAATTTTCCATGACATTCATCCTATACTCCTTAAGATGATCGGGAGATTTAAAATACAACCAATTGTAGTCGTTCTTATTTTTTACAATTTGCGGATATATCTGATTACACGATTTTATAATCTGTTCTTTAATTTCTAATGGAGAAAATTTATAAAGAGGATCAAGCGATGTAACATCATAACCTCTTATCTTAGCTTCATAATTAAATGAAGAAGCACCGTCGGCGACTGCTAATATTTTCTTTTGAAGATCGTTTTCAGAAAGAGCTAGAAAATTAATATACTCATTAAAAGAGCGACTCCATATTACTATTTCATCTAGACAAAGAGGCATAATTGTAATCCTATTTTTATGTAATAATTTCCATTAATTTTTTTTGGAAAATTGCAGGGACTTTAATATTACCGAACACAAAATCAATAAATGTCTTGACGCGAACAGGGATATTCTGACTTGTGTAAGGGTGAATAATAAAAATTGAATTTTCATGAGTTTTATACTGGCACAATACAGGAATCAATTTACCTGCATTAATTTCTTCTGCCACAATGAAAGTAGGAGAGTAAATTAATGCTGCATTATTTAATGCCAGATTTTTTACAAGTAACGCATTATTTGTATGGATATTACCTTTCACTGAAATAGCATAATTCTGCTGTCCATCATTAAATAACCAAACTTTTTTTTCGTCTTTTAACCCGCTAATACAATCTAAACAATTATGATTTTTTAAATCTTCTAAACTCAGAGGAACGCCATATCTATTTAAGTAAGCTGGGCTGGCGCATACAGTATATTGATGAGTAAATAGCAGTCTCGCAATAGCAGAAGAATCTATTAATTTCCCACTTCGAAATGCAATATCGTATTCACCAATGGGCGGCAATGGCCCTAATGCTCCTTCAAATGTAATAAATACTTCAATGTCACTATATAATTGAAGAAAAGCATCAATTAAAGGCGCAATAATGAGATTACTTACATTTTGCAATGCTGCAATTTTTATTTTCCCTCGTGGCCGTTGATGAGTTTGTTGTACTGTTTCGATGATATTTTGAATATCAAGCTGCATATTCTGGCAATGCTGATAAAGCACCTTTCCTGCTTCTGTTAAAGCAAGAGAACGCGTTGTCCTTTTTAACAACTTAACCTGCAGAATTTCTTCTAAACTGGAAATTCGTTTGCTAATAGCTGCTGGCGTAATGTTATTTTTCTGGGCAGCTATAGTAAAACTATTATATTTTACTACCTCAACAAAAAACACCATGTCATTTAGCGGTAGCATAGAAACGTTGCCTTTATGTCCATTTAATTCAAGTAGTCCATTATCTGTAAATCACTTACAAATCTATTTTTTACTAATACCGTAACACTTTAATTCCACAGGAAATTGGTTGGAGACAATAGCAGGTACAGGCGCTACATAGCAAGCAATGCAAAACAAATATAAGCAAATAATTCTATTGCTGAAGAATGTTAAAGTTGGTTTATTGTAGTATTTCGCGCTTCTATCGTAGCCTTATGTTCGCAAAAAGAAATAAAAACATTCGGTGAGAAAATAACAAATAAAGATTTCGGTATTAAACCTCTCTTAGAAACTCTCGCGGATAAAAAATTTAATAATTTTTGCTTACGAGGTTTTTATCTCAAGAAGGGATTCTAAAAAATAATAATGTGTTTATCATTATTTTCAGGCATGATGATATTTCATCAAATAAGGGAGTAGGAATATCAATAAATGCCACTTCCACTACTTTCAAGACTAGCAAATCCCAGAGTTAATTTTTCTGGCAAATTTCCAAGTCAGCATCAGCTTTCATATTGCCCTCTTTTTGCAATAAATTCTTTTAAACCTTCAGTGAGTCGGCCACGCCTATCTAGAGATTTGAATTCTTCTGCATGAGAGCTAATCATTAAACGATACTCTCCAAGAGTGGCATAAATTGGCCATAATTTCTCGGCTAAAGAAAAAGCGGATAATAGATCATTTTTTTTCGCCAAAGTAATCCAATTTTTAAAACAAGCATCCTGTAATTGAATATATATTTTATCTGTTTCTTTTATTGAGTAACGAAATCTGGCATTGCGTAAACAGGTAATCAATGAAAAAAATGGATGTGTAATAACTGTCTCGCCCAAGTCAATGATAGTTATATTATGGGTGCCATTTTCAATTAGAATATTATTATCGTGAAAATCACAATGATCTAATGTCTCTGGTAGCTTATAGGAGGATAAGTGTTGGCATAGTCTCAAAAATGTAGGGCGCAACTTATATAATGTATTAAGTTCATCAGTTCTCATGCCATCTGCTATTAATAGATCTTCTTTACTAGTTAACTCGTCATAAAGAGAAGGCAATTTTTCCAATCGCCAGTCAGGCACCCCTAATTCAAGAAAGATATTAATGTGTTCTGGGGTTGCATGTTGGATAAAAGTATATTCTTTGATGGCTAGGCATAATAAATCCGCCTGAAAACCATCTTTGAAAAGATCGCGCAGTGGATCGCCTGCATTTTTCATAAGGAAGCAGTGAAGTTCTTTATTCGCAGATATTACAACAGGTACACTAGCATGGAATTGATCATATAAAATTTGTGTTATAACAGGTTCTAGCGATAGGGCTGGTGGCGTTTGTTTTAAATAGATATAACCAGTTGAGGTATTAAATCGAGTGACGCTAGACCAAGGCATTGTGCGAACGTGTTCTGGTTGGCCGGTTAAAGTAAATCCATTAGATAATAGATATTCTTCCGCCCATTGAATAATGTTCATGTTTTAGCCTCGAATGTTCGCTACTGCTATCCTTGACATTGACATAGCTAACATAAAAAAACAGCATTTATTTCCCAATAGCTTTGACGATACTTAGCACGTGTTCTTCGATACCGTTATTATCAGGAGCAAGGTCAGCTTTCTGAAGCTTTGCTCTAACCTTTACAATTGCCTATTACTTTTAAAGCGGGATCAACCCACTGTAGTGAAAATTGTAACGCATTATGATAAAGTTACCCCTATTAAGACCTATTATGAGCAGTTTTATTACAGCTAATTCATCGTAAGGTGTTGATTAATATATAAAGTTAAATTGTACGCCCCTGACTTCGAACCAGGTGGTCGGGAGTTCGAATCTCTCCGGGCGCGCCAGTCTCAATCAAACGATTAAGCTATTTACCGTAAAGTCAAAATCAATTATCAGCCGCCCTTAAAAGAAAAAATTTGAATAATTACTATTAGTTAGAATTCACCCTAAAATTCGAGTGATCCTCCTCTACGTTCAGGATGACAACTTCGTATCTTGAAGTGTAATGGGCATATGCTTATACAGCCTATGGATACAATCCCATTAATGTTGTAGTCGCTAAAAAATGATACCAGTCTCCACTCGGTGCATCAGGATCATCAAGTATCAAAATGAATGATTTAGCAATACGGACTGGAATTTTAAAATTAGATGAACCTGTTTTTATGGTTTTTAACATCGTAGGGATTTTAATAGGATAGATGCTTGTATTTTGTATTCTTCAAATGAATTCAAATTTAAAATACTAAATAAAACTCACCCCTTTTGCCAACCTTCAGCTTCAATAGTATGAACATCTCCAAAAATAGTTACCTTGTACTCACATTTCATCACTTCCCCGGGTGAACGGCCTAACCTCGAGCCATCTACGGATGCAAACCCAACAACCATCTCACCTGAAAGCGTAGACAATCCTTCCCTCACCTTGCTTTTAGCATCAGCCAAGCTAAAGACATCCAAAATCGGTTTTTTATCAGGCAATATTTCCCAAGTGTTATACCGAAACCCTAAAAGATAATAACCATTCCTACTAGGAAGACCATGCACTCTCTGATACCCCTCCACACCTCCATCCCAAACGAGGTATTTAACATTCAAATGATTTCTATATTGCTCTTGAAGAATGCTAATTGGAAGACAAGCGATAGCACTTGTTATTTGACAAAAAAATGAAACTGCCACACATAAAAAACCTACTTTTAACAAAATACGCTGCCTCATTTTTATAACCTTAATATCTGTTATTAAACATACAAGACGTCTAAACTACTCAGCAACCCCAATATAAATATCTAACGTTACATTGGCATGATCAGCACTACGTTCATCATATACTTCAAAATCTGCAACATAAGCTCTTTCACCGCCCAACTCTGATGCATTCATTTTCCAAATATTTTGCCACATATCAATACATACCGCAGGCATGGGTCCCGGCTTATTCGTGAATTTTTCATATTTTTGCATTGGTATTATTAGAGTTTCGAAACCTTCGCCTACTTCATCAAAAGAAGCCACTTCTTCACCGATGAAATAAGTATAATCGCCATTAAAATCACTTTCATAATTTGTATAAACACAAAAAGTGGTACCGGGATTTTTTCGAGCCACAATTTTTTCTGCTAGACCACTATGGAAATATTTCTGCACTGTCGCTGCAACTTTATTTGTTGACGGGTCAGCTTCAAATAACTGTTTGTTATTAGTTCTTGTCGTGATGCCTACTAATTTTTTTTCAGAAAGTTGTGTTTTTGTTTTTTGCATAAAAAATACCTCTGCATAAATAAATTTTTATGCAGTGTAGCTATTTCATTGCACTTAAGCAATTAGGTTCGAATGCATTTATCTAGCACAGCTAATCGACTGCTAACGCCATCACAAGTACTATTAATAGGAATATAAATAAAAATAATGTAAAAAATACCTGAGCAACAGTCGCGCTTGCTGCGGCAATACCTGTGAACCCCAACACGCCTGCAATAATCGATACAATAAAAAATATCAGAGCCCAATATAACATACGTATTTCCTCCTAGTGGTTTCTGATATTGTATCATCAATTATTTTCATTTAATCTAATGGTTATCCCTAATGTCAGTTAGCCTAAAATAATGATATCATCATAAGTTGTATAAAAAACCACAAATGGAGTTACATATGATTAAATATGTCGTTGCATGGATTCTTGGCGTTCCGCTAGGCATTCTCGTCGTCATTTATTTAGTTTCACATTTATTTTGATTTAAGGAGAACACTCAATGATGAATCAACACAATGAAATACATCCAAATGAATGTCACTGCCTTGCATGGAAGCCTATTATTGCAGGAAGCTTGGTTGCAATAGGGCTGTCCTTTTTACTTAACTTATTTAGTGTTGCTATTGGATTGTCTGCTTTCACAACAAATAGCGAAGGTGTTCAATCACTTGCTTTCGGTGGATTACTGGGCACAGCGATTGGTATTGTAGCGTCAATGTTTGCTGCAGGGTGGCTAACTGGCTATCTCAGTCAACGCCGTTGCAGTAAACGACACCTAGGTGCTTTATATGGCTTTTTAACTTGGTGCGTATCACTTATAGTAGCTATTTTTCTTGCTAGTCATGTCCAAGAATATTTATCGTTTTATGGACATTTTCTTTCTGGCACAACCGATGTCGTAGTCAGCAATGGTTCTTCTCAAAATCAGTTGGTTATAGAATCAGGCGCTATGCATGCAAAGAGTCTCATTATTAGCACCTATATTATTTTTACATTATTTTTCCTAAGTGCATTTGCCTCAACTTTAGGCGGGCACTGCGGAATGCGTCATTGCTGTAAGCAAAACTAAAAAACACCATCAGGGGATCTATTCTGATCCCCTGTTCGTTCTATATTAAACAGAATCATCAGCGACTAATTAGCCACTAAATGACTCAACCCAGAATGTGCGCTCTCTGCAACTTTTCTCGAATAACTCTGAATAAGGTCTTTAACCTTCGCTATTTCTATTAGCATTTGCTGGTACAGCTTAGAAATCGTTTCCTTACTACTCATTAATATAGATTCTTCTAAACGGGTACATACTTGATTTAACCGAATCGTGCCGCAATAACTTGCACCGCCTTTTAACTGATGCACGTCCGCCTTCAACTGATACCAATCTTCATTTTCATAGCTTTGTTGCAGTTTTGCTATTTCAGCTGGCAAAGTCTGAAGAAACATTGTTAGCATGGCTTGCATTAATTCTTCGCTGCCACCCATATTGGTTTTAACAAGCTCGAAATCAACCACAGCTGAAGGATGGTCTACATCAGCACTATTTGTATCATTTTCTGCGGCGTGCTGATGGCATAATAACGTATTAAGAATTTCCACTGTTTTTTCCTTTTTCAATGGCTTTGTTAACACAGCGCTCATATCAACACTCAGACGGTGTTGCATATGCTCGACCTCAATAAGCTGATAAAAAAATAAATTGCATCTTTTTTATTCTAATTACCCGAATAAACCTAACAAACGTTACATTTGCTTGTTATAAAATCCAAGTAAGATAATGGATATAATGAATCCCGTGATTATATATGTTACTGATTATTAGTGTTTTTTTAATTGTTTGAGATTAATTATAGGCCAAAATCTTACAAAAAATTGCTTATATTGCTTATATGATCGCAGGCATTAGCTCATATATTGAATGAAGTTAACTATTCACTACTGTAAACGTGGCCGTGTCCTCAACTTTTGTCATTGCGAGCGAGAGCGAAGCAATGACGAGAACTAAGGCACGAATAAAGAAAAAGCGGCATAATTCGCCGATCAGTTATAAATAAATTAATATTGTTTGCAACCCACACATTCTGGCGTATAATTCGACACCTTCAATTATCAAGACCTAATTTAGGAAGAAAAATCAGATGGTAGTTATTCGTTTATCACGTGGCGGCGCTAAAAAACGCCCATTTTATCATATAGTTGTCAGCGACAAACGCAGTCCTCGTGACGGCCGTTGCGTTGAACGTATTGGTTATTTTAACCCTATTGCAACCGGCAAAGACGTCAAATTAGAGCTGAATCTAGAACGTGCTCAATATTGGCTCTCAACCGGCGCTCAGCCTTCAGACCGCGTACGTGGCCTGATAAAGCTGCACGAAAAACAGGTTCAAGAAACCACCCAACAGTAATCTGCTTGAGTAAGGCTATGAAAAGCACAGACACTGATTACGTTGTGGTAGGCAAATTAGGTGCCACTCACGGTATTCTAGGCTGGCTAAAGCTTTACTCATTTACAGAACCTGCTGCCAATATCTTGGATTATAAGCCTTGGTATTTAGAAGACGCTGCTGGTTGGAAGTTAACGAAGCCTGAGGCAAGCCGAAAAAATGCGAATGGCATGACGGTCAAGTTTGCAGGTTGGAATAATCCAGAAGAAGCACGACTGCTGACGGACAAAAAAATTGCGGTCCTGCGCTCACAGCTCCCTCATTTAAAAAAGGGTGACTTTTATTGGAGCGATCTGGAAGGCTTGACTGTTATTAACATCGATGGCGCTGTATTAGGTAAAGTGATTTCCTTACTTGAGACAGGTTCTAATGATGTATTAATCGTTAAAGGCGATAAGGAACATGCCATTCCTTATCTGCCAGATGTAGTAACCCGTGTTGACTTGGCTAATCAAGTTATCCATGTTGACTGGGAATTGATCTAAGTGTGGTTTGGTATTATTACACTTTTTCCAGAGATGTTTTCTGTCTTGGAATATGGAATCACAGGGCGCGCGCTGAAAGAAAAATTAGTAGAAATAGCTTGCGTAAACCCTAGAGACTTTACACAGAACAAGCACCACACAGTGGATGACCGCCCTTATGGTGGTGGACCCGGCATGGTGATGATGGCTCAGCCATTACAAGATGCAATTAGGGCAGCTAAACAAGCTGCGCCACAAAATATAAAACCGGTGGTGATCCATTTATCACCGCAAGGTAAGTGTTTTAGTCAAACAGCAGCTGAAAAGTTGCTGAAGAAAGAAAGTTTAATTTTAGTGGCGGGACGATACGAAGGCATTGATGAACGCCTACTCGCCACTGAAATTGATGAAGAATGGTCGGTGGGTGATTATGTATTATCAGGCGGCGAATTAGCCGCTATGACGATGATTGATGTCATCACCCGCTTACTACCCGGTGCATTGGGTCATGAAGATTCAGCGGCAGAGGACTCTATTAGTTCAGGGCTGTTGAAATATCCTCAGTACACACGGCCGGATCGCTTTCAGGATCTTAAGGTACCCGAGGTATTGATGGGTGGGAACCATAAAGAAATTGAACGTTGGCGATTAAAACAGTCTTTAGGTAAAACGTGGTTAAAACGACCAGACCTATTAGAAAAGTTAAAGTTGGATAAACGTCAGTTAGAATTATTGATGGAATTTATTCAAGAGCAACAACCCTAGTTAGATTATTGAGGAAGTAAGTATGAACATTATTCAAATACTCGACGCAGAACAAATGGCTGCCGCAAACAAAGCTTATCCAAAGTTTGGACCGGGCGACACGATTGAAGTGAAAGTTAAAATCAAGGAAGGCGATCGCCTTCGTGTACAGTCTTTTGAAGGCGTCGTGATTGCTAAACGTAATCGTGGTTTAAACTCTGCTTTTACTGTGCGTAAAATCTCGCATGGCGTGGGTGTAGAGCGTGTATTTCAAACCTATAGCCCGATTATTGATTCTATTGAATTGAAGCGTCGTGGTGAAGTTCGTCGTGCTAAGCTTTATTATATGCGCAAATTACGTGGTAAGGCTGCGCGTATTAGAGAGAAGTTGGCTCCTAAGGTTGTTAAGGGTGCTGTTGAGTCGAGCAAAGGTGAAGCGCAGCAGGAAGGTTAATTTCCGCTTAGTACACCTCTCCCCTTGTGTGGGAGAGGTCGACGCCGAAGGCGGCGGGTGAGGGGTGCTTTTAGCGGCCTCTATTTGTAATTTAAAAAACGCTTTAGTCTCTTTTTGAAAAAGCTATTTGATTTTTACGCGGTGACGCTAAAAGCACCCCTCACCCGTNNCTCCCACAAGGGGAGAGGTGTTCTAAGCAGCATTTAAGAAAAAAAGCTCTCCTCAATAAAATCTACTCGTAAAAAGGACTTTATGACACGAGACAAATCCACCTCTTCCCATCAAGTCGCACTTTTAGCCACCGGCGATGAAATTTGCAATGGCGACATTATCAATTCAAACTCACAAGAAATCGCACAACGTCTATTTAGTCAGGGAATACAAGTCGGCACGCATATGAGCGTTTCAGATAACCTCGCGGATCTTGAAACAGCTATGCGCTTTTTATTACAAAATCATAATGCGCTGATTATTACAGGTGGACTCGGTCCCACGTCCGATGACTTGACGCGTGTAGCGCTCGCCCAAGTGTTACAACGTCCACTCGTTTTTGACGAACCCACTTGGCAAGCCATTGTGGCGCGTTTAGATCGCTTCGGTATTCACACACCGCCAGAAAGTAATAGGCAACAAGCTTTATTTCCAAAAGATGCAACGATTATTCCAAATCCGAATGGTACCGCCGCAGGTTGCATGGCAAAACAAACTAACGATGATGGCTTAGAACAATTTATTTTTATGCTGCCTGGGCCACCCGTAGAATGTTTGCCTTTGTTTGATAATACAGTGTTGCCTACCTTAAAAAATAATCATTTTCAAAAAATAGTACACTACGATAAGTGGTTGCTGTTTAATATCAGTGAAGCTGAAATCGCTGAAAAACTAGATAAAATTGCACAGCCTTTTGATTGTATGACGGGTTATCGCTTTTGGTATCCTTATATTGAATGTAAATTATATTCAAACAATGAAGTTGATTTTGCTACTGTTTTGCCTTTAATTAAGAATGCCATTGCACCGTATCTCATAGGTGACGGCAAGAGCACAGCTTCTGAATTATTAAAAAGAGAAATACTCACTTTAAATGAGACGCTAACAATTTGTGATTTTGCAACGGGGGGCTTACTTGAGTCCGTGCTTAAAACACCAGAGACAAATTCACGATTAAATTTTTCGTATGACATAAAAAACATGTCTGCTGAATTGCAAGTTACAATCACCGGCCTCGCTGAGTTTTGGCAGCAAGAAGAAGATCATCGTAGCACAACGCTAGAAATGACCTTTATGAATCATGGTAAGCAGCAGGCGGATAATGCCTCTATTCCATATCGTGGTTATCGTGTAAAACAATATGCGGTGGAATTTATTTGTAATCAGATTTATATATTTTTAAGATCGCTCAAACACTCATAACACAGGTTTAGCTATCAAGAAGGAATCTGCTAAGCAACGTCTAACTATATCATTCATACTTCAGACAAACTTCCTAGCAGAGGTAGCTCTAGCGACAGCGGCTCTGTCTGGTATGAGATCTTTTAAATAGACCTCGCCTTCTTTTTCTAAGAAGGCCACTAATTTATTTTGATTTTCTGTCAATTCATTTTTTTCTAAAAGCCGCTTATACACTTGCGTATGCAAATCTGTCACTTTTAATTTTGTTCCTAATTCAAGTTGATGTACAATTTCTTCCTTTAATTTAACTATATCAACTTCAGTCACTTCCTTTGGAGTTGGCATTCTTTGTTCTTTAATGTGATGATAAAATTCATTCAGTAAATAAAATTCAGCACTGCGCTGATTTTGATTACTTGCACCTGCTGCACCTTCTAATTTTTCAGATTTTTGACGAACTACTTCAAAAAAATTACCCGCCGTGCGTATGACCGTATCTAACTCTTTTTTTAAGCTTATGTTAAGCAATCTTTCTATGCCATCATCGGATAAGAGTAATTGATCCATGCCTTTTTTTGTTGCAGAGGTAATTTCAGTGAGATGCAAGGTAGGTTGAGTTTTTAAGCGGAATCCCTCGCGATGTATGGGTGCAGTTCGATGCGTGAAAAAATCAACTATTCTCCTGGGATCAGCGTATCGATAGAATCCACTGTCATGATCTATTTTATGAAAAAAAACTTTAGCGCCTAAGTTTTTTAATCCCTCAATATTAGTTATTAAATTATACATCCGAACTTCCCTAGAGAGCGTTTTATTTTCCATTATTTCTTTAAGCAACGCCAAGTGTTTATTAACCAATTGTTTATCTTGCTTTGCCACGCCTTGATCATTAATTTTTAACATAAAGTTTTCTAAATGCAAATCAAAATCTGCGATCAGTGCAGTAGGTATGAAAATTTTTTCTAATCCAAGGCCACATGCTGCATTTAATTTTCGTAGATCTTCAAAATCTTGTACTTGATTCGTCCCAGCTCTCATTTTTCTTTTCTTTAAGCCAAATAATTGGCATGCTTCAAAAGAGGCCTTATCCTTTGACCATTGGCTAGCAGCATACAATCTTTTTTCACAACGTTCTTTTACTGTCGCACTATTATCTTTTTCGTCTGCATTTTTAACTACTAAAAAAGCATTCGCTATCATCACTTGAGATTTATCTTCCGTGCCGGATTTTTGTACAATTTCACTAAGTACCATAGACGAAAATACTTCAGCAAGTGTATTACCAACAGTCTTTCCTTGCTTGACCGTGAGCCGCGTATGTTTTGAATTGGTGATAGTATAGCCGGGATTAGCCCCTGTTTCTTTTTTTATAGATTTCGTAGCCAAATTAACTCGATCATCATCAAAGCCAGTGTTAAATACGACTTGTCCTTCTAATTTTCTTAGGTTTTTAATGATAGAAGTGCGAAACCTTATGTCTTCTTCATTTGATAAACCCAAAGCATTTAATACTTTTTTAATAGCTTTTCTTTCTTTTATGAATTTTTTCTTTAAACTTTGTGTCCCAGCTTTATTTGCATCATTAAATGTAGTTTGTAAAATTCCTATGTCTTTTTTAATTTTTTGCATTGCTATTTTGTCTTTTGCTTGAAGAGATTGACTCTGGGATAACATTTCCATCATCGCAGCAATTTCAACCATCGGTACTCGTTTTGGAGTTACTGGCTTTACAGGCTGAGTTGGAACGACGCTAACATTAGAAGAATCATTTTGTTCAGAGCTGAGATTGGGGTTAGTTTTCTGTTTCTTTTTCTCACTTGGCACTTGACTGTTTAACGGTTGCTTTTTACTGCGTTTCAAAACAGCTTCCTGCGCTAATTCTCTCGAGATATCTCGTTTTATAAAGGCATCCTGTTGCTTTATCTTGGATTCTCCACCTAAGCCTATACTTCCCTTTTCATCGTTATTCTTTCGCTGCATAACCCCTCCTGAAAGCATCACGTTTATACGTTAACTATAGCTTAAATTTTGAAATTATAGCTTAGGCCAGATAGGCCTTTGATTTATCACGCGTTCCAGAGACGATTAACTACCTTCTCGCTTTAAAAAAATCACTCAACAGTTGGCCACACTCCTCCGCTAATAACCCACCTTCATAAACAACACGATGATTAAACTGCTGCGCAGCGCCCATTTGGAAAGCACTCATAACCGCCCCCGCTTTTGGGTCAGCGGCACCAAACACAACACGTTTCACACGTGCATGCACCAGTGCACCTACGCACATTACACAAGGCTCTAAAGTGACATAAAGCGTTGCATTGACTAATCGGTAATTTTTAATATTCTTTGCGCCTTGACGTAACGCAATAATTTCCGCATGCGCTGTGGGGTCACACTCTCCAATAGGTCGATTACTACCTTCGCCAATGATGACCTCATCTAATACTAATACGGCACCCACAGGCACTTCTTGCCGATTCGCGGCATCTTTCGCCAACTGCAGCGCATGACGCATCCAAGATAAGTCATTGTCAGAAAACATAATGTGGATTTTCCTTAATTATTCCCACTCAATCGTAGCAGGTGGTTTACTCGAAAGATCATAAACGACTCGTGAAATACCTGGCACTTCATTCGTAATACGATTCGATACTTTTTCTAAAAATTCATGCGGCAAACGAGCGCAATGCGCTGTCATATAATCGACTGTCTCAACGACACGAATTGCAACCACATGATCATAATGCCTTGCATCGCCTAATACTCCTACTGACTTCACGGGTAAAAATACAACGAATGCTTTGCTTACTTTATAATACAATTCATTTTTATGTAATTCATCAATCAAGATGGCATCCGCACGACGCAAGGTTTCTACAAACTCTTTTTTCACTTCACCCAAAATGCGTACCGCCAACCCTGGTCCTGGAAACCCATGCCTATAGACAGAATCATAAGGCAATCCCAACTCAATTCCCATTTTAATTACTTCATCTTTAAACAATTCACGCAATGGCTCTAACAATTTCAAACTCATTGTCTTTGGCAGCCCGCCGACATTATGATGTGATTTAATCATACGTGCTTTACCCGCACCCTCACCAGCTGACTCAACCACATCAGGATAAATCGTTCCTTGCGCAAGCCATTTAACATTTTTTAATTTTTTAGATTCTTCTTCAAAGATATCAATAAATAATTTACCGACAATTTTACGTTTTTTTTCTGGATCGGTGACACTTGAAAGCGCTGTAAAAAATCGTTCTTCAGCATTCACTGTAATTAAGTGAATGCCCATATGTTTCGCAAAAATCACCTGTACTTCTTTAACTTCATTCTGTCGTAATAAGCCTGTATCAACTAAGATACAAATAAGCTGTTCTCCAATCGCGCGATGCAAGAGTGCAGCTACAACAGCCGAATCTACACCACCCGACAGACCCAAAATGACATTATCCTTACCCACTTTATCCTGAATTTTTTTAATGGATTCTTCAACAATGTTTTGCGTAGTCCACACACGTTTACAACCACAGATATCCAACACAAAACGCTCTAAAATGCGAAGTCCTTGACGCGTGTGTGAGACTTCAGGATGAAACTGTAATCCATAAAAATGACGCTTTACATCTGCCATGCCAATAATTTCACAACTATCCGAACTGGCTATGATCGAAAAATGCGGTGGTAACACTGAAACATGATCGCCGTGACTCATCCATACATCGATTAAGGGTCCTGAATCTTTTCCTACATGATCTTCAATACCATCTAATAATGGCGAACGATTTTTTAATTGAACTTGTGTATAGCCAAATTCACGATGTTTACCTTGTTCAACTTGCCCACCTAATTGCACAGCCATCGTTTGTAAACCATAGCAAATTCCTAGAACTGGACAACCTAATTGAAAAACAATTTCAGGCGCACGGACTGTGCCTGTTTCAATAACACTTTCGGGGCCACCTGATAAGATAATACCACTAGGCTTAAACGCTTTGATTTTTTCACTTTCCATGTGACAAGGATGGATTTCACAATAGACGCCAATATCACGAATGCGGCGGCCAATGATTTGTGTGTATTGGGAGCCAAAATCTAAAATCAGGATGCGTTCTGCGTGGATATCTTTCATATGTAATAATCCTCACTTATTGGATCATTTACTTATATTGTATACGTTCTGCATCCTGCTTGTGAATTCTATGAATTTCCGAATAATTTTTTTTAATTACAACTAACTTTTTAAACCTTATTGCGAAGAAAATTGAAGATAGCACAAAAAATGCTGTCAGCAAGAAAAAGATATCATTGGCTATCATTGCGACCAGATTAATACACATTGTTAATTCCCTCCTGAATCGTTGGTTATAATTAATGGCATACACAAGTACATTATACAGCATAGTGGAAATTCAAATTGATATAGTATTAAATCAATAAGTTACACAAAATCAGAATCCGCTTAATGCTGATTAATAATGACTATTTTGCATAAATAAAAACGTTTTTTTGTTATTTAGTGCTATAATTTCACATAGCTAGGTGCAGAATGAAAAAGGGCTGTTATGAAAACACACCAAGAAAAACCAAATAGTAAATTAACTCAATCTGAAAAAGGTTTCTTGAGCCTTAGTCAAAAGCCAGCGCTTATTGACAAAGAGCTTACTAGCGCTGTTGAAGTAGAAAATGTACATTATGGATGGATTAATGATACTGATGAAAAAAAATCAGTATCTGTAGTTTTAAATTATGGGATCTTTACACCCAAGAGCTTTCCGTTTGATCCATATGAAGCATATAAAATTCGATTAGTAAGCTTTGCAAATGGTGCTATTTATGCTATCAAAAACGGCACACAGCGAGATAAGCTACAAAAGATAATGGGAATAAAAAATATTCTAGGAGAAAAAATTCAAGAACTAGAAAATTTTAAACATGAAATGAATGGTGACAACAATGTTTCGTTTGGTTCTGAGCTTTATCAATTTTATAATAAAGATCTGCCTAAAATATCGGGTTTAAAACCTAAAGAAATCGCATTTGGTGAGGCCATGTATGTTTGGCAAGAAGTACCTCGCCCAACTCGTGTCACATCTTATCTTAGACCACTTAACATTGATAAAAAGTGTGACCTTATATCGATGCCATTACCGCCAACTGAAAATACGCTCGCCAATTTGCCAATTCAATCAAATGCAGCGTATGTACAAAGTGGTAATCAGATTTTTTATGTCAACAAATATCTTAAGAAATGTATTGAAATAGATCTTGATTGGTATGGAGATAGTGATGAAGTACTAAGAAATTTTAGTAATCAAATGCGTCCGAATAATAAAGTTCAGCTTTTATCAGAAGAACAATTAGAAAAAATTTCATTAATCACAAATCATACTCACGATCAAGATTATTATGTGGGTTATTTACGTATTGAACAGCACGATGAGCCGCGTTTATCAAAATTGACTAACGCTCAAAAAGACGAACTTGCACGTATCTTTGCTTCCAATAAAAAAATCCACCCTGACTGGTTCAAAGCACTAGCTCCATTTGCACAGAACGCATTAAAAAAACTACTTAAACCGGATGGGAAAAATTGGAATTGGAACAACTATGAAAAATGTCATCCCACCATTTTACGACACATGCTTGGCGAGGCCAATGCCACTACGCATCGCTTCAAAGTAACGCATGTCAAAATAAATGGTGAGGAAATAATATTATCCGATACTGTCTCTATACGTCAGGGTGCACCTACTAGTTTTAACATGAAAAATAAAAATGAGCGTGTAGTCAGTGCAAAAGAAAATTTAAAACAAATGTTAAGCGACACAGCAATACAATCCGCTAGAGCAAACTTTAAAGAGGCTTGGGGCATTTCTGATGAGAAAGATGATACAAAATTCCCACTTCCAGTTGTATTAGTTGGATTGTTAACGCCCGCCACTCAAGCTGGATATTTCAGCGCCTTTCTTGATCGAGCTAGACTCACAGGTGGTGAAAGTAACACCTTATTAACACGTGAAAAAAATGCTGCTTTTTCTGCATGGCATAATCCGAATGATAAAACTATCCAAGCCTTCAATTTAAATGTTGGAGTAAATTGGCAGCGTGATGGGGTTATTCAACCTGATGAAAAATTTATTCTGTTTGTTAATCAATTTAATGCTGATATGTTTACACATCTTCAACTAAATAAACACAATCTTTCAGTAGAAAAATGGTCTGACCTCAAAAGAAAGCGTGAGCAATTAGGCTATGTCAAATCAGCACTCAATGCGCTGGATGGAATGCCCAGTTCTGAAAAGGGACGAAACGAGAATCTCTACACAGCAGCATTATACGATGTTGCTGCTCGATTAATGTATGGTCTCGACACAGGTAATTGTAAAAGCTCAAAAGATCGAAAAGGTGTTGAATTCATCATGGCAGATGCCATGTTAGCGTATCTTGCTGAAAAAGAAGCGCTGGGAGAAACGCTTCGTCTTCCTGGAATTAATGATAAAGATCCGGAACGCGCACGTTTTATTGAAATATTTTGTGAGCTCTATGCAAGTGGACATCAATTATTGCTTGCGCATGACAACAGCCCTGGCTGCCCTGGTATAAAAGATGAGGGCATTTTGGATGAGGATATTAAAGCTAAATTAAACGAAATGAGAATGACTTATGCACAATCTAAAAAAATAGCGCATTTAAATAAACCTGGTACATTTTGGAAAACACATGGCAGCAAAATTATACAAGGCACAATGATGGGAGGTGCTGCTATTTTAGGTGTAGCATCCATTGCTTGTATGGTCACAGGTATATTGTCTCCTCTTGGTATTCTGGGTGGTGCCGCCGCAACTCAATTAGGGGCTGCGGCGTTATCTATAGGCTGGGCAGTCAATATCGCAATTCCGATGGCAGGCGGAGCAGGCTTAGCTAGACTGTGCTGTGGCGCTGCCGATATAAAGGATGCGTACCAACATAAACAAGGCTTATTTGTAAAACAGATAACAAGAAAAAAACAAAAGGATAAGACTAAAAATTCTTCAACAGGTACTAGTACATCATTACCATTAATGACTAATCCCTCAACAGATCAGCCAACGTCTCAATTAAATGCTACCCTAAAAAATCAAACTTTTTTATCCGCTGTTGAAACTAAAACAGCTATAAATAACACTGGAAATTCATCAAAAGATACTCGCAGTACATCACCACCGTTAATGACAAGCCCATCAACACAACCGACAACGCCTCAACTAGAGATTAAAATAATTAACCCTGTTTTCATCATCATTGAAGATATATGCGAGAAATATCTAGAGCGAAGTGGAAATATAAAATCAATGTATTGTTATAACGAAAAGAAGATATATGATCCTGAAATACAGAGTGACCCTAAAAAAATTAAAGAGTATTTATTAAAAGTTATTCGTTACGAAGTTGAAGAGATAAATACTCCACTTTCCAATAAGCAGGCTTTTTTTAAAGCAGCACCAGACAATTCAGCCATTCAATCCATTAAAAAGGCTGATAACAAACTGTTACTTGACTGGCTTAATATCGTACTATCTAGTTCTAGTACGTATCAAAATAAATTTTCACCTCCCCCCTCTCTAACATTCACAAACAAAAAATAACTCACCCTCCTTCGCTAACAGTGTACTTTTTATTAAATCGATTTACTGGACACACATATGCCTTCGCCGAAATAATGCAATATACAATACAAATTTAAAAACCATGGCATCACGTGTATAATAAAATAAATTCACAGCCAGATAAATACAATGACCACAATCGACATCAGCCACACCGATGAAATTTATACCGTCAGCCGCTTAAACCGCGAAGCACGCTTATTGCTCGAAGGAAGCTTTATGTCCTTATGGGTTGAAGGTGAAATGTCTAATTTTGTGGCACCGCAATCTGGGCATTGGTATTTTTCGTTAAAAGATGCCAGCGCACAAATTCGTTGTGCAATGTTTAAGCCTCAAAATCGTCGTCTAACACTGACTCCTAAAGATGGTATGCATATTATTGCAAAAGGTCGTGTTAGCTTATATGAGGGGCGTGGTGATTTTCAATTGTTAGTGGAATTTTTAGAAGATGCAGGAATTGGTAAATTACAAAAAGAATTTGAAGCATTAAAAAAGCGCTTATTAGAAGCAGGGTTATTTGATATAACTCATAAAAAAACATTACCTATCATGCCAAAGTGTATTGGTATCGTCACATCACCTACGGGCGCTGCAGTGCGTGATATTCTACATGTTTTAAAACGACGCTTCCCTGTAGCGCCTGTGATTATTTATCCTACGTTAGTGCAAGGTGAATTAGCTGCTGCCAATATTGTAAGTGCCATTCAAATCGCAAATCAGCGTAAAGAATGTGATGTGATTATTTTAGCGCGTGGCGGTGGATCGCTTGAAGATTTATGGCCGTTTAATGAAGAAATAGTGGCGCATGCTATTTATCGCAGTGATATCCCTATTATTAGTGGGGTGGGACATGAAATTGATTTTACGATTGCTGATTTTGTAGCAGATGTGCGTGCACCCACGCCTTCTGCTGCGGCAGAGTTGATTACGCCTGACACAGAAGAGTTATTGCTTTCAATTGCTCAACTCAAAAAGCGGTTTATTCGGTTTCCTCAACAAAAATTATTGCAGTTTCAGCAGCACTTAGATTGGGTGACTAAACGATTACAGCAACAACATCCTAAACGTCGTTTAAGCGAGCAGGCACAGGAACTAGATTTATTCGAATTAACGCTAGTGCGTTTACAATATAAATTACTCACTGATACGCAAGCCACATTGCAAACCTATAGTGCAAAACTTGCTGGACTCACGCCAGGCCATCTAATTCGTGATTTACAGCAGCAATTAAAATTATGCATGCAACGCATGCAAAACAGAATTTTAACTGCACTTCAACAACAGCAACAATGTTTATCAAATGCTGCAACTAAGCTAGATACTTTAAGTCCGCTAGCGACATTAAAACGAGGATTTTCTATTGCTACGGTTGTGAAGGATCAAGCTATATTGCGATCTGCTACACAAGTGACAGCGGGGGATGAAATTAGCTTACAATTAATGGAAGGAAGTATAACTTGTCATGTAGTAAAGCAAGAGCAATGAAGAGCTCGTTCCCACCGTCGTTATTGCGAGCGAAGCGAAGCAATCCATCTCGAAAGCAGAGCTTAGCACCTCAGATCAGCTTTCTAAAGCCTTGCTTTCGAGATGGATTGCTTCGCTTCGCTCGCAATGACGGCGGTGGGTGAGCTAATACGTTGGATAAACAAATAAATAGCTCTTAAAGTTAGATCCCAACTTCCTGCATCGCTTCCATCTCATCAGAATGCGCAGCAACAGGTGCAGCTGCATTGATCTCAGCATCCGCTGAATCCAACAAAGAAATTAATCCTTGTAACTTTTGAGTGTAATTGATTTTTTCTGCTTTGAAATGAGAATTTTCTTGCTTTAATTGTTGCACTTCAAAACGTAAGTCTTCAAGCTCAGTCAATAACATCATTACTTTTTCTTCTAACGTTTGTATAAGCGTGTCCGTCATGATTAATTCCTTCTTAAAATAATAAATTTAAAAACCCAAAAAATGATACGAAATTGCACGGTCTTGCACAAGCTTATTTTGGGATAAATGCAACCATTGCATTCGCATCGCTTATTCTCAAGAGCTTCTGTATCAAGCTCGGTCTGGCCTCGACGATTTCATCCTTACCCAGCAAGCTCTTCAATAAGGGCAAATAGAGTTTACGACTAATGATAATCGTATCTTTTGGTTGATTTTGCAAAATTGGCCACGCTTTTAATAGCCCTTCCTTGGTTTGCGTCGCACGATCCCCAATAACGCCATCGTTTTTTATTTCAGGCGATAAATGCAAATAGAAACGCACCTTGCTTTCAGGATCTAGCATGACGAATTTCCATTCTGACCAAGGTTTAATTCGAGTTGCAGCTGTTTTTAACTCCAGTGAAAAATCGTTAATATTACCTTGCGAATAATACAAAGGCTGCACTACGTCAAAATTTATGCAAAGTAACACAAAAAACAAAACAGCAACTCGACCCGCCCAAAGAGCACGTTGTGTCAATTTATCAGCGCCCGATAAGATCCAATCTGCCGTCAGCAAAATAGCAAAAGGCACCATCGGTAATACGTAATAACTACGACGAGATCCACTTAAAGTAAAAAATAAAAACAATAGTAACGTTGAAAATACCATCCATTTAGAGTTAGCCGTTAAGCGATGCCAGCGCGATTTCAGGCAAAGCAAAGCAGGGATAAAAAACAATGCCCAGGGCAATAAATAAATCGGCAAATAAATAAAATAAGTATAAATGGGACCTTTGTGATCAAAAGGTTGAAAATACCGTAAGATATTTTCACGATAGACTTCATAAAAACCATTTTCACCGTAATTTTGTCTGCCAAAATGTGTTGAAGCCCAAAAAGGCAGAACATACACAATGAGCGCTGGGATTACTGCCACAATAACTTGCCAATTAAGATGTTTTTTCCAACTGCGTTGCAAGATAACATCAGGCAAAATGGCAAGGACTGCAACCACAGGCCCTATTAATCCTTTGCACAATGCCGTTAACGCTAAAATCAAAAAGAAAATGGTATAATCGATTAAGTGAGTTTGATTTCTCTTTGCAAAATACCAAGCAACAGCGAAAAGTGAGCCTGCCATATTCAGCATATCTGCACTGCTTGTGCGTGCCCAAAATACAAAATAAAATGTCGTTAACAACATCCAACCGGCTAATAAACCTAATCGTTTATCTTTTAAATGACAACCCAGCCAATAGATTGAACCTATACCCAACAAGCCTGCTAACGCAGAAGGCAAGCGCATGGCCCATGTAGTCAGTTCGCCAAACAACGCTGTAAACCCTGCAATCAACCAATATGAAAGCAACGGCTTGTCATAATAATCATTACCATCCAGCATGGGATGCAAAAAATCATGATAATAGAACATGCCATACACAATATCAGCCCAACGGTGCTCTTGCGTCCAAATCTCGCGGCTGGCAAGCATGGTAAAGAGTAGAATGATTGCTGCGAAGATTAAATAACTGAACTTGGCTTTTGGGCCCCAGAGTAGCTCTGCGAGAGTGGTTGAACGCATGGTGTTCATATTCCTGAAAAAATTAATCAAAAACTTAAAGCTGATTAGGACACCTCTCCCCTTGTG
>DHJK01000158.1:3256-6060 GCA_002404295.1 Legionellales bacterium UBA4722 | reverse complement strand
CAAGGGGAGAGGTGTCCTAAGCTTCAGCCCTGTAGGAACAAGAAAGCCTGGACTATACAAATATGGACTAATAAATAACCCAAGCCAAATAATTAAAAAAAACACCCCGTATAATACCCGCTATCCTTGCAGTAACCAAGCACGGAAGTGTAGACTTTACAAACTATCGAATCTGGAGAAAAACCCATGTTTACTGGCAGCATCGTCGCCCTCGTCACCCCTATGAAAAAAGATGGCTCCATTGACCACGAATCCTTATTTAAATTGGTCGAATGGCATATTGCCTCCGGCACCAATGGACTGGTTGTCACTGGCACGACAGGGGAAGCCGCTACTCTAACCACTGATGAAAAATATGACCTCATTTCCAGAGTCGTCAAACAAGTCGCAAAACGCATCCCTGTCATTGCAGGCACAGGCACCGCCTCAACCCACCACACTATCGAGCTTACTCAAAATGCGAAAGCCGCGGGCGCTGATGCTGCTCTGATTGTGACTCCTTATGCAATCAAGCCCTCACAAAATGGGCTTTACGAGCACTATAAATTAATTGCAGAAAAAGTCTCATTACCCATCATCCTATATAACGTGCCAAGCCGCACAGCCTGCGACCTATTACCAGAAACAGTGAAACGCTTATCTAAAATTAATAATATTATTGGCATTAAAGAAGCCACTGGCAAAATAGAACGCGCCACTGAAATAGCCCAACTCTGTGGTAAAAATTTCGCCATCTACAGTGGCGATGACGCCACAGCCTTCGACTTACTAATAAACGGCGCAAAAGGCATCATTTCCGTGACATCAAACGTCGCTCCGCGTAAAATGCATGACTTTTGCAAAGCAGCCTTAACCGGCAATAAAGCACTTGCAGAAAAATTAAACGCGGAACTCATGCCGTTGCATATAAAACTATTTCTAGAAACAAACCCTGTACCCACTAAATGGGCGTTACACAGAATGGGGTTGATTCCAGAGGGAATCCGCTTACCGTTACTCCCGCTCGATACTCAATATCATGCGGAATTGGAAGCAGCCCTAATAGAAACTGGCGTATTGCATGAGAAGGCTATTACATAACTTGAGTCTTTCTTATCCATTACTCAGGTTACACAAACATAAAGGTTACTTATGCGTCTGTTAAACAAAATTTTATTGGCTCTATGTATTGTTGCATCTCTCACCAGCTGCTCAAAATTTTACGACAACCAAAATGTCATTCAAAATCGCGAAACCGATTACTTGAAAGCGAAAAGCACCCCCCCACTTCGCATACCGCCTGGCCTGTCATCATCGACTATCTCTGCCCATTATCCCGTGTCCGACACTGAATACCCCGGCAGCAACGTTCAAGTCAACTTAACACCCCCTGAGCTGAACTCTGCTGGCAAATAGCCCACCCTCAAGTATATAATCGCCAATCCTCTGGAGAGGTACCGAAGCGGCCATAACGGCACCGACTCGAAATCGGATGGGGGGCGAAAGCCTCCACGTGGGTTCGAATCCCACCCTCTTCCGCCAATTGTTGTTCTGATGCATTCCTAAGAGTTCCGAAACTTCCCTCTTTATCAACTGGATATACAACAAATATCACAGGCGCAACTTTTAAGGACATGTTAAAAAAGAAGTTAGCGTCATTTTATTTTTAATTTTGGTATGCTATAATGCGTACATTAGGCACAAGGAAAAAAATGAAACCTATTGAGTGGGACAAAGACAAAAATAAGCAATTGCAGATAGAACGAGAGATAAGTTTTGAGGCTATAATAGTTGCTATTGAGCAAGGTAAATTGGTAGATATCATTCCCAACCCAAGCAGCCGCCACGCTCATCAAAAGGTAATGATTGTGGAAATCGATAACTATTTAGTACTTGTGCCTTTTGCTGAAGATGAGGAAAAAATATTTTTAAAAACTGCTTTTAGGAGCCGAAAGATCACGCGAAATCACCGGAGGAAAACAAACGATGAAACAACCTAAACAAAAATTAAGCCCAGAAGAACAAGCCATTCTAACCGCTTTTGAATCTGGTAAATTACGCAGCGTTCCCAAGCTCGCAGCTGAAAAAAAACGCCTTCAAAGTATCGCTAAAGCGCATGGCATTAAAAATCGCCGCGTCAGTTTACGGATGACCGAATGGGATTTTACAAGAATTCAAGAAGAAGCCTTAAAAGAAGGGCTGCCCTATCAAAGCTTACTGTCTAGCATCATCCACAAGTATTTAACAGGCCAGCTTAACGATCGTCATTCATAAAGACAAAAGAGCAAGCTCTCGCATGCAACACCAAATGACTCAACAAAAATTTGAACTCAGATCAAATTTTTAAATACCATCTGGTTTTAGTATTAACATAGTCTACTTTTTTCAATGAATTAATTTCACTTTAGGTTATTGACATTTATTCAAACACGGCGGATTATAAGTAGGCTTTTTGGAAACTACTTTTGTTATTAAATTTATTTCCGAAAAGAAAAAACCAGAAGAACACAAGCTTGCTTTAATTTAGGCATTTGTAAGTCTGGTTTAAGTAGCGCACAAGCCCAGTGACTTCAACACAAGGCGAGTGCTAACCATCTTCACCTATAGAAAGGAGAGGCAAAAATGGCTAAAGATATTTTAGCGGTTTCATCACGTCCAAGCAATCCCGTTTCACATCTAGCTTATCTAATTCATGCAGCTTTGGAAGCGCGAAGCAATCATTCTGATAATTTTTCTACCGATTATAAGCAACAGCTTCTCACACTAGTTGGACTAAGCTATACTGCTACGCTGGCAGAAGGAAGCAAAACAAGGTCTTGTAGACC
>DHJK01000158.1:2854-3191 GCA_002404295.1 Legionellales bacterium UBA4722 | reverse complement strand
AGCAAAACAAGGTCTTGTAGACCGTCACTTGCTGCCTTTTTACGCTATAGCAATTTGATCCAGCCAGAGAAGTTTGAACAGTTATCTGTAGCAATCGCAGAAATGGTTTGCAACGCTATTCAACCTTTCAAAGTACTGGGTTATCCGTGGTATTACGATGACTTTCTGTTAGCAATGACACACGCAGTCAGTCCATCAGACGCAATATCTGTAGAAACAAAACATGGGATACAAGAAGTGCTGTTTGAACTGCTAGGAAAATATAGCTAGCTTAACCACAACAAGCTTGCCAGTTCATTATTGAAATTGGCAAGCTCAGATGTGAAATATTTTTAGG
>DHJK01000158.1:0-2740 GCA_002404295.1 Legionellales bacterium UBA4722 | reverse complement strand
CATTTACTTTATTATTACGATGATAATTTGTTACTTATTGAAAGTAATGAGTAAAATTCAGTCGGTGACAGTTTGTCACCGACTGAATTTTGATCAAGATTACTGGGGTCACTAGAACATTAGGAGAATTAACATGAAACATAATCTAGCTATTTTTGAAGAATACAAGATTCGACGATCATACAAGAATGGGCAGAAATAAGTGTCAAGGATCATAAAAATGCCAAGGGATTAAAATCTCAAAATTTGCGCGATCACATGGGTGAGGCGGAGCTGATTTTTACTGCGCTTGCTGAATTATCTACCAGACAAATAGCAGAATCGATGAATGCGAAAGGAATGAAGGAAAACAAAATTGCCGGAAAAACAGGCGGAGGAATTGCTAAAAAAGCTCGCATTGAACTTGAAAATACAACCGGCAAAAAAGTTGTTACCGCCGATAATTATCTGCCGCTCGCACCAAATACAAAAAAACTAGAAGATAGGTAACTAGAACTTATGGCAAATGAGAAAAAAAATAAAACTCAAGAAATCATAAGAAGAAAGTGTCAAAGAATTCCATGATAACCCATCAATCCTCAATCTCAGAAAAAATCGCGATATTTCGCTCGCTTTTTCGTGGACGAGAAGACATATACCCTCGCCGATTTGAAAACCGCAAAACCCAAAAATCAGGTTACTCGCCTGTGTGCGGCAATGAGTGGGTACGAGGAGTCTGCGAAAAACCTAGAATAAAATGTCGTGATTGTCAATACAGCCGATTTTTACCAATAACTGATGAAGTTATACAATGGCATCTTCTGGGTAGTGATAATGGCGGTCGTGATTTTGTCATGGGTATTTATCCAATGCTTCTTGATGAAACTTGTTTTTTTCTAGCAACAGATTTTGATAAAGCTAGCTGGCAAGAAGATGCAGTAGCCTTTCTTAAAACCTGTCATGAGATGAATTTACCCGCAGCATTAGAGCGATCCCGCTCTGGAAAAGGCGCCCATGTTTGGTTATTTTTTGCCGAGGCGATTACCGCAAGCTTAGCGCGAAAAGATGGCCATCACCCCATTATCACTATGCGATGTGGCCCAATACGCTATCGTGTCAATGCCAAAGAGCAAGCTGCTATACATCCATTTGAACACACTGTTTTAGTTCGCCCTACTACCTTTCATCCTCAGAAAGCAATTAATGAGAACTTACGTATACAATTTCAAGATCTCTATGGTGAATTAATTGCAGATGCCGATCGAAATCAATTAATCTGTAACGACATTATTCAATCAATTCAAAATAATCGATCACCCATTGTATTGACAGAACGCAACGAACATTTAGATCACCTGTTTGAATTGCTAACGCCAAATATTCAACATGTCATTGTACTGCGCGGCGGGATGAGCACTAAAAAAATTAACAATGCAATCCAGCAGATGAAAGATATCCCTGAAAATGAGAGTCGCGCTTTGCTAGCCACGGGTCGGTTTATTGGTGAAGGCTTTGATGACGCGCGTCTGGATACTTTATTTCTCACGCTGCCGGTTTCATGGCGTGGCACTATTGCACAATACGTTGGAAGACTGCATCGCCTTCATGACCTCAAAAAAGAAGTGCAGGTCTATGATTATGCAGATCTCAATGTACCCATGCTTGAGCGAATGTTTAATCGACGATGTCGAGCTTATGAGGCCGTAGGGTACAAAATTTTTCTACCTGCCAGTGCAGTCCCAGGATGGCCTGCTGAAATCCCCCTCCCCGTGGATCCTAAATGGAAGGCAGATTATGCTGGAACTGTTCGGCGGTTAATTTCTGATGGGATTGATCTTCCGTTGGCGAAGCTATTTGTTCAAGTTGCTTCTCCCTCTATTTTAGATAAGGAAGGTGTCAACCGTGCACGCAGCGCCACCGAAGCATTTCTCTATCGTCGCCTTGAAACCTTACCAAAAACAACCGGCCGCTTTCGTCTAAATGCAGAATTATCAATCCCCTTTGATGGCTTAGGCCGAATGGAAGTTGATTTACTTTGTTCTGATGCACGTGTGGCCATTGAAATTGATGGCGAGCAGCATCTTGCCGATGCTGCGGCTTACCGACGTGATCGACGGAAAGATGTTCTGCTTCAAGAGAGCGGTTTTATGGTTTTGAGATTTCTAGCAGTAGATATAGGCAAGCATCTTGATATTATACTGGACTCTATTCTTCGTGCAGTTTTTCGGAGTGAGCGTCAAAAAAATAAGGAATTATAAATGCTGAATCAAACAAATATATTTTCTCAATTTACGTCATGGTACAAAACCACATTACAGCTTGCGCTTATACTTGGGTTTTTGGTCGTATCTTTTTATTTTTTATCTATTGGGTATTTTCCTGCAAATGATCTGACTACTTTTGTTGCTATTTTACTTTATGAAGCTCTACTAAGCTTTATTGCCCTTGGGTCAATATTTTTTGTTTTATTTGTTGCACCCTATTTTTGGATAAAAACTGTTCTTGGAAATGTAAAAACTTGTGATTGGATTGTTGGAAGAAATTCATTAGGCGTCATTTTCAACATCGCAAATAATGAAAATATAAAAGATAAAAAAATTGAAAAATCTGTCTATGTACGAATCTTTACAATATATACTACATTAACACTAATTTATGTCAGTATACTATGTTATTGTTTTTGGCATAAATATCATAAGCTTTTATTAGTTTTAACATTAGCTGGAATTATCTGTTTTTATATTAGTTGTTTAATATGTCC
>DHJK01000048.1:6491-6815 GCA_002404295.1 Legionellales bacterium UBA4722 | reverse complement strand
TAAGAGACAGATAGAAAAAGCATTACGGCTATTTTAAAAAAATATTAAATGGAGAAGGATTTTATGAAAATATTAACATCAATGAAAGTGGGGATTTTAACAGCTGCACTGTTATGCAGCCCGCTTAGCTATAGTGCTTCAGAGCATCCTTCAGACTCTGAAATTGTAGCAAGCATTAAATCTGAACTTTCAGCAAATAAAACTACATCAGATTTAAAAGTGAATGTATCAAGTCATTCTGGCGTTGTTACTTTAGACGGCAAAGTTAATACTGATGCTGAGGCAGATAAATTAATTGAAATTGCAGGATCTATGCAAGGCGTC
>DHJK01000048.1:5686-6333 GCA_002404295.1 Legionellales bacterium UBA4722 | reverse complement strand
CAATGATGTTAATACTTCGCACTTAACCGTTGTAGAAAGTAAACATGATATGTCTGATACTGCTATCACGGCCAAAGTGAAAGGCATGTATGTACGTGAGAAATTATTTGGTGACAAAGATATTTCTGTGATGGGTGTTAATGTTGAAACAACTAATGGAGTAGTTTATTTAACAGGCACTGTAGAAAATCAATTACAAGCTGATAATGCTGTCAAGCTAGCAAAATCAATTCACGGCGTTAAAAAAGTGGAATCAAAGCTTGAAGTTAAAGCTGTAAATTGAGATTGAAAATGATGAGTAAATTTAAATCTCAGACGATAGGGTGTTATTCAATCTAAACTTTTTAATATAAGGATATATTTATGGGAAAATATCGAAATTTATTAGCTTCAGGCACATTAGTGGGTGATGATGTAGTCAATCAACAAAACGAAAGCATTGGGAAAATTGAAGAGTTGATGATTTCAGTTGAAAATGGACACATTAGCTATGCAGTGATGTCATTTGGTGGCTTCTTAGGGTTTGGTAATAAGTTTTTTGCAGTGCCATGGACAACTTTGCATGTAGATGAAAAAAATAAACGTTTTGTTATTAACGCAGACAAAGAAAGACTAAAGGATGCACCTGGATTTGATAAAGATCATTG
>DHJK01000048.1:2268-5561 GCA_002404295.1 Legionellales bacterium UBA4722 | reverse complement strand
CCTGGATTTGATAAAGATCATTGGCCAGATATGACACCTGAGTGGGCAGCTGAAATTAATTCTTTTTATAAATTTAATCCGTAAAAAAGAACATTGTTTAAACAATACAAATGGTTTCACCAACTATGATCGTATAAATAGGGTGAAACCATAGTGTTGAGTATCATTTCTTTATACAACTGATATAATGATTCAAACAAACCCTACGCTTATGATCTAAGATTAATCAATTATACTCGTCGCTGATATTTAAATTGAGTAGCCAAATTAGCTGAATTACAAGCATAGCTTTTAGTATCAATTACTCTGGTTAAGGAAATATGAAAAAAATAGTATCTTGCGTGTCCATCATTTCAGCTTTTTTGTTTATCAATTTAACATATCAAATTGCATTTGCTGAAGAAAATAATATCATTTCTGTAAAGATTAATATTGACTCTGTAACGCAAGAGATTTCTTTTGGTTTAGATAAAACAGGTGAATTCAAAATTCCTGCGGATCCGCTGCGAAAAGCAATTTCTATTAGTTTATCACCGGGTAGTCAAGATCATATTTTATTGCCTTGGTGTAGTAATAAAGTGGTTGATGTTAATCATTCAGCAAGTTGTCCTGTCTATTTTACAGATGCAATCACTCTTAAATTTATTGAGGTGGATGCTAAAGCAGATGAGGGGAGAATACCCACTTCAGTTAAAGTAGACTTAGGACTCATTTTGGGAGCAATCATTGGAATGTATAGTTATTTTATACGTATTTAAGATTATTTTCAAAAAAAGTCGATGTTTCAATTTAAGTCATTCATTATAGAGGTATGATAAATGCAATTATTCAAAAAATTACTGAATTCACTTCGTTATTCGATAGAGGGGATCATTGCTGTATGGAAGAAAGAGCTTTCATTTCGGCTTGAAATTTATGTTTGCATAATTGCTATCCCGATGATTTTATTTCTATATAGAGGTAAGCTTGAAAAAATAATCCTGATCTTGTTGTTATTGCTCCTGTTAGTTATTGAGCTTGTAAATTCAGCAATAGAAGCATTGGTGGATCGTATTTCTAATGAAATACATCCGCAATCAAAAATCGCAAAAGATGCAGGCAGTGCTGCGGTCACTATTGTCATTTTAATGAATATAATTGCTTGGATAGGTTTTTTCTTTTAATTTTTTTATAAAGTTTAGCATCCGCAATATACACTTTTTTCACTCCAGTAAAATAATAGAGGACTATCAAAGTCCTCAAGAATAATTTATCGAATACCAATTTTTCTAATTTGAATGACGCCTGTAATTTCTTTTAATGCCGAAATTAAACTGTCATTCACATCATGATCAAGATCGATTAAAGTGTAAGCTATATCACCCTTAGATTTATTGATTAAACTTACGATATTAAATTCTGCAGAACCTAGTGTGCTAGATATTTTTGCAACCATATTAGGCACATTTGCATTTACGATGGCGAGTCTAGTGTAACCATTATTAAAAGAGGCATCTAGAATAGGAAAATTAACTGTCGATCCTATTGCGCCATGCTCTAGAAATGCTCGAATTTGTTTGGCAAGCATAACAGCACAATTTTCTTCTGCTTCTTTAGTTGAGGCACCTAGATGCGGCAAGCTAATTACGGATTCATATTCTCTTAAAAATTGGTGTGGAAAATCGCTAACATACTTAAATATTTTTTTATTTTCAAGACTAGTAATGAGTGCATCTTGATCAATGATGCCATCTCTAGAAAAATTTAATAATACGACAGAAGGTTTCATGTAACTAAATTCTTTAGCTGCAACCATTCCTTTTGTTTCTGGCATGAGTGGTACATGGAAAGTAATATAATCGGCAACGCGTAATAAATCTTCTAAACGTTTTGCTTGACTCACATTGGATGATAGTTCCCAAGCGCGATTAATGGTAATTTGTGGGTCGTAACCAATGACTTGCATGCCTAAAGCATGAGCTGCATTTGCTACTTTTACTCCCACGCTTCCAAGTCCAACCACTCCTAATGTTTTACCGAGTATTTCTTGTCCAGCAAATTGCTTTTTGTCACGTTCGATGATGCTGGTTAATTCATTTTCACTACAGTTTAAGCTTTTCACATAATTTAAAGCATGATCTAACTGTCTAGACGCAATTAACATACCTGCAAGCACTAATTCACACACTGCATTTGCATTCGCGCCAGGTGTATTTAATACAGGAACACCTCTTTGAGTTAGCATGGGAAGAGGAATATTATTGACGCCAGCGCCTGCCCGACCCACTACTTTCACTGTAGAGGGAATTTGATAATCATGTAGATCAAAGGAACGCACTAAAATTGCATCAGGGTGAGTGATGTCGTTAGAAACATGGTATAAATCAGAAGGAAACTCTTGCAGTCCAGTCTCTGCAATATTATTAAGGGTGAGAATTTTATACATATATTCCTCTTTTAATATAAGGTAAGATTTATTAAGATGATCATCTTAAGAGACTGTGGATAAAGATGCAATGCTTAAACAAAACTGGCAAATTACTGAACCCTTTACGGCGGTTATTTTTGATTGTGATGGCACGCTGACTGCTATTGAGGGAATAGATTACTTAGCTGAATTGCGCGGTGTTTATACGCAAGTGGCGAGTTTAACACAACAAGCGATGGCTGAAACTGGCTTAACGCCCGCGCTTTATGAGCAACGATTGGATTTAGTACAGCCCAGTCAGGCTGATATTTTGCAACTTGGCGTTGAATATTGTCATCGTCTCATGCCATATATCGCTCAAGTGATTACTGCTTTGCAAGAGCTGAATAAAGCTGTTTATATTATTTCAGCAGGGTTGAAACCTGCGGTGAATAGTTTGGCGGCACACTTATCGATTCCTTCGGACAGAGTTAAAGCAGTCGATATTTTCTTTGATGATAAGAATGCTTATCACGGTTTTGATTTGAAATCGCCGTTGATTCATAATCAAGGTAAGCAAAATTTCGTCAAAGAAATTCAAAAAATGTACCCGCAAATTTTATATATAGGTGATGGATTAAATGATTTAGCTGTACGTGGCGATGTCGCACGTTTCGTTGGTTTTGGCGGGGCATTTTATAGAAATCATATAGCTCGCGCGTGCGATTTTTATATTACCGATTTTGCAGCTTTATTGCCGCTTGCGCTAACTGATGTTGAAAGTAAGCAACTTGATCTTTCGGTAGCTGCATTGTATCAAAAAGGGTTAGAAATACTTAATAATTAAATGATCGAATATTTTTAAATTATTATTCAGTTATTTTATTATAAACATATAAAAAATATG
>DHJK01000048.1:1512-2143 GCA_002404295.1 Legionellales bacterium UBA4722 | reverse complement strand
ATGAAGATTACATGAGATTATCATCTTTGAACCCAAAGTCTTTTAATAAATTCTTTACTCGTGCTTTAAAATTAACTCCTCGTGTATTTTCCGCCTGGAAGTGTTCTAGATGAACTAACTTTTTCTGGGCGGCATTTTTCGTGTTTAACAATGCTTCACGGATAGCTACTATTTCGATAGGTTTTTGTGTTATTGGAGTGAGTGCATCATAAGTTATTTTTATATTTTCATAACTGTTATTTGAAAAACTGGGTTCAGTTTTTTGATTTTCATTAGGTGAATTATTATTTTGTCCAACGTTTATTTCTAAGGCATCTAGTGTGCTTGTGAGTCCTTTGACAATAGGAGTTAAATTTACAAAATGAGGTGTGTGCTCCCAGCCCCAACTTGGTTTATAGTTGAATTTACTATGAAGAGCTGCAGCTGAGTTAATGGCATTTACTCCAATATTTTTATCATTAAAATTAGAATCGTATGAAATATCATTCTTTGAAGTACTGTTGTTCTGAATTAGTGAGTTATCACTAAAATCGGTGGTACTTTTGAAGAATACTTCTTTATATAACGGATTCACAAGAGTTGTAGTTAATGTTGAAATAACAGGATTTTTTGTGGTTGTGGTTGTGGTTGT
>DHJK01000048.1:0-1420 GCA_002404295.1 Legionellales bacterium UBA4722 | reverse complement strand
GTGGTTGTGGTTGTGGTTGTGGTGTTCCCTTCTGTCGGAGGTGCAGCGGTACTTGATGCAATAGCGGCGACATTGAGGTTAACAAGTAAACTATTACTTTGATTATTTATTGAATGACCATCATTGGCTATAAAGTTTATATTGCGTGTAGTAGTATTTGGATTGGTGCTGCTATTTGAATAGCTTACTGCACGGAGAGCGGCTTGGAATTGTGCTATTGTGCCAGAGTTATCAGGCGAAGATAGCGTCAAGGTGCCTGTCGCAGTGTTGAAATCGGCTATGATATTTCCAGTATCAGCATTTATTATTAATTCAAGAATGTCTTCGCCTGGTATGTAGTTATTAATTATATTGACTGTTGCATTCAACAGAGTTGTATCATTAGCATCGCTTAAAGTGATCAAAGGATTAATAGGTATTGGATTTGATTTTTCAATATACGTTGCATTGCTTAATCCACTTAATATTGGGCTACTATTTGGTATTGCCGTACTGTTAATATTAATTGTACTGTTGACAATATTGCTTAAATTATTTGTGGCTGCTCCATCGTTTGCTATGTAACTTATGTTGCGTGTCACAGTGGTTGGGTTAGTGCTTGTATTTGTGTAGAGAACAGCACGTAGAGCTGCCTGGAATTGCGCTGGTGTTGCAGAGTGGTCAGGTGATGAAAGTGTTAGAGCACCTGTTAGGTTATTAAAGATTGCTGTGATGTTGCCGGTGTTTGCATTTGGGCTAAAGGATAGCACGTCTTCACTTGAAAAATAATTTAGTATGCTGACTGTTGCATTTAATAGGGTTGGGCTGTCTACATCAGTGAGTGTTAAATGGGTATTAATAGGAGTTGCTGTGTCGCTTGTATTGTAGGTGATGGTGCTTGTATTTGTGAGCACGGGGTTATCGTTCACAGCGGTGATATTAATAGTTCGAACGACGGTTGAGGTGAGTGTGCCGCCTGTACCGGTATTGCCTAAATCACTGACGAGCAGCGTTAAGTTGGTGGATGCTGCGGGTGTATCGATGTTGTCATTATACGTAATCGAGCTGTTGTTTAATCCCGCGAGTACATGATTAATTTGTGTGAGCGTACCGGATAACATGACAGACGATGTGCCGGACCCTGTGATCGTGAGACCGGTTGTCCCTGCATCAATGGTGAGCTGACCTTCGCCTACACTTAATGTGGCATTGACAGTATTGTTGCCTGCATCGATATCACTGATTGAAATGCCTGTGCCTGAGAGTATCAAATTTGTTTGCTCAGTGGCATTGTAAGAAAGTGCGGTAATGGTCGCAACCGGTGCATCATTGACTGGCATTACATTAACAGTGGATGTAATCGCAATATTCTTCGTATCCACACCACCATTGGCAACACCCACCGGTATCGATAATTTGAGTCAAACTAACCGTACGTGCT
>DHJK01000162.1 GCA_002404295.1 Legionellales bacterium UBA4722 | reverse complement strand
CCCCCCCCCCCCCGCCGCCTTCGGCGTCGACCTCTCCCACAAGGGGAGAGGTGTCCTAAGCAGCTCCAGCTCTTGCCAATTAAGCCAGATCCCCCTGAACAAGCAAAGTATTTTAGCGCATTAAATGAGTCAGCACTCATTTTTTTACCCAACAACCCACTGATAATTGGCTATAACCCTACGTTTAGGTTAAGATGGAGCGCTTTTTTAACAACACAGCAAACATAGGTGGATAATCGTGTCAGAAGAATTACGAAATATTGCAATCATTGCGCATGTAGATCATGGAAAAACTACCTTGGTAGACAAGCTGTTACAGCAAACAGCCAGCCTCTCCAAGAAAACTAACAATACAGAACGCGTGATGGACAGCAATGACCTCGAACGCGAACGTGGCATCACTATTTTAGCGAAAAATACCGCTCTTGTTTGGCGGGATGAACGTGACAGCCAAGAATATCGTATTAACATTGTAGATACCCCCGGACACGCTGATTTCGGTGGTGAAGTGGAACGTATTTTATCGATGGTGGATTCAGTATTATTACTGGTTGATGCCGTTGATGGGCCCATGCCACAAACCCGTTTCGTAACCCAAAAAGCATTCGCTGCAGGATTAAATCCTATTGTCGTTATTAATAAAATTGACCGTCCAGGCGCACGTCCTGACTGGGTCGTCGATCAAGTATTCGATTTGTTTGATAACTTAGGCGCAACAGACAAGCAATTAGATTTCCCAATCATTTATACCTCCGCTTTATTAGGCTATGCCGTTATGGATCCTAACGATAAAGCAGACAATATGGATCTCTTGTTTGAAACCATTGTTAAGAATGTACCGCCACCACCTGTTGATCTTGATGGTCCTTTCCAAATGCAAATCAGCACGCTGGATTATTCAAGCTACGTAGGCATGATTGGTGTAGGTCGTATTCGTCGCGGCCAAGTTAAAACAAATATGGCTGTTAGCATCATTGACCATGAAAACAAAGTACGTCAAGGTCGTATATTACAAGTGCTGGAATATTTAGGACTTGAGCGCTCTGAAGTGCCTATGGCCTCAGCGGGCAACATTGTCGCCATCACCGGTATCGATGGATTAAAAATTTCGGATACCTTGTGCGATCCATTGTGTGTAGAAGCATTACCTGCACTGTCTGTTGATGAACCTACTGTGAGCATGACATTCCAAGTTAACACTTCGCCATTCGCAGGACGCGAAGGGAAATATGTTACCAGCAGAAAAATTCGCGAACGTTTAGATAAAGAGCTTTTACATAACGTCGCACTACGCGTTGAAGACACTGCTGATCCAGATAAATTCAGAGTATCAGGCCGTGGTGAATTACATCTTTCAATCCTCATTGAAAACATGCGACGCGAAGGTTTTGAACTTGCAGTCTCCAGGCCTGAAGTTATTACTAAAATGGTTGACGGTGAAATGCACGAACCTTTCGAAGCACTCACCATCGACGTAGAAACCGCTCACCAAGGCTCGGTCATGGAACAACTTGGCTCCCGCAAAGGCGAGTTGAAACACATGATGCAAGACGATAAAGGTCGTGTACGTTTAGACTTTATTGTTCCTTCCCGTGCGTTAATTGGTTTCCATACTGACTTCTTAACCATGACATCCGGCACCGGCGTCATGCATCATGTATTTAGCCATTACGGACCTGCTGTCAAAGGCGAAATTCCACACAGACTGAACGGTGTTCTTATTTCCAATCAATCAGGCGTTGCTTTAGCGTTTGCCTTATGGAATTTGCAAGAACGTGGTCGTATGTTAATTTCACCACAAACAGAAGTGTACGAAGGCATGATCGTCGGCGTTCACACCCGTGATAATGATCTGGTGGTTAATGCGACTAAAGCTAAGCAGCTTACCAATATGCGTGCTGCGGGCTCTGATGAAAACATTTTGTTGATTCCACCTATTTTGATGTCGTTAGAACAAGCGTTAGAATTTATTGAGGATGATGAGTTAGTCGAAATCACACCTTTATCGATTCGAGTTCGTAAAAAATTCTTGAAAGAACATGAGCGAAAGAGAAAATAAAGATCGCTTCGCTCAGCGCAGCCTCTCCGCTTGTGGGAGAGGTCGGCGCATTATAAAACAGCTTTTTATCAGAAGACATGGAATGGTCGGCGCTTTATACGTATTACAGGAGTAAAAATTGAACAGGATATTATTTAAAGTAATGATGTGAAAAAAAATTATTTTTTTAAATCTCCTTAAGATTCTCTTAAGGTTCTTCTGATATTCTGCTGATCTCACTTTATAAACTGATAGGAGAAAATTATGTTCAGCGCCTCACCCAAAGCTCTAGATATTTCAGTAAAAACAAACGAACGCAAAGATGAAGCAAAACTTCCAATAATCGCAGGCCTTCAAAACTTTACAGAAGACGATAAAGAAAAAGAAAAAGAAATAATTAGAGCCTTGCCGCCAGCATTTCAAAAATATGCTCGAACGCCAAAGAAAAGCGCACAGCTATTCAATGACCCAGAGAATAAAAATAATGAAGGCATTTTAGATAAAAAAACGGGGGCTCACTGTGTAACATACGCTAAATGGACGTGGTGGAAACGCGCTCTATCTTTGACTCCATTTTATGGATGGTTTTTTACCACCCGCATATACGTACCACAAGGATCACTTGGACAAATCTCAACTCAAGGAAAACCAGAATTTTTGCAGCCTGGATGGCATATTTTACTTGATCGTTGGTCGGAAGATATGGGCAATGTCGAAATAACACAAGAGCATATAAAGCATGGCACAGCACAGATTATTACTGTGACCGCTGGACAATTAGCGTGTGTTTTGGACAGCCAAACTGGCGAATATCACTTCTTATCCCAAGGAAAACATGTTTTTGAGTCCTCAACAATAATTTTCAAAGAATTTATTCGTAGCCAACATGAAAAATCCATTAAAATCGATCGCAAAGTTGAAATAAAAGATGGACAAGAAGTAGAAAGTTACGGTCTTCGATTTGAAAGAATTGAAGAAGGACACGTAGGAATAAAGACCCGTCAAGATGGCACCCTAGAAAAACTGGGTACCGGATGGCATGAAATTGCGCCAGCGGAAGTCTATCACGATACTATTTCAGAGAGGCTACATCCACTCAACGGAATACGAGTGCCAGTTCGCTCTAAGGAAGGTCTCGCTCTTTCTGTCGAAGGAGAAGTTAACATAAGAATTACTGATCCAATGAAAGCTGTTAAAGAATTAGGCTACTATAAAAATATTGAAACGATGATTAAAAACATGGTTAACGCAGCTTTCACTGCTATCATTCCCTCGCTAGATCTTAATGACATAAATCAAGTCCATGGAATGAGTTTTTATAGAAAATCCTATAAGTTTAAGTTACCTACCTACAGAGAAAGCCAATTAAAACCGACTAGCCTGGATAATCAGGATACAGAAACACTACCCTCAACACCTACACAAAGTATAGCTACATCATCAACTTATTCTACAACTGCGTCGCTGGAAACTGCAGGTGAAACACAAGCAGCAGAAACAAAAGCATGTGCAGATTCTTCAAGCTCATCACAAATGCTGCCACCAAGTGCGCCCGCTGGTTTAAGCATGTGTGAGTACATCACTAAAGAACTCAATAACCTTTTTGAAAATCAAGGTGTTGAAATAGTACAAACCTCCGTTCAAAACCCGCAACCATTGGAGCAAAAAGCACGAGACTCAGTAGATAGGCAAGCCCTCGACAAAATAGAGGCAAGAACCAGTGAAGAAACTGCTGGATGTGTCGCACGTAAAAATTTAATAACTGCAAAAAATCAACAAGATATATTATCAATGCAATCAGAAAGCAACGCGCGCATTACAGAGAGAGAAGCTAAAGCAGAAGCAAATAAAATCCATATTCTTGCTGAAGCAGAAGCAGACAAACTAGAAATGTTAGGTAAAGCAGAAGCAACAGCTGCAAACTCTATAGGTGGTAATGCTGCTGATCTTCGAAAACATGCCCAATCAGTAGCAGCATTAGGCAGAGGATCAGTTTATTTTACGCCTAATATGTCTACGGCACTTGCAACACTCGGTACATTCTCTCGCTCTAAAAGTGATGGAGCACTTGCTACAATAGAACAGAGAAACCAAAACCAACTCACACGATAAAATGTAATGCAAACGCTTGCGCGTAATATAAAAACACGCAAGCGTAATGCTTTCAAGCACAAAATTAAACTCGACATTGCAACAGCCAGCTTCTTACTTCATCTGTCTTACACGCATCCACCATCCTAGACAAAAAATCAGAATAGCGGCACTCGAGTCTTTATGTCCATTAAGTTATATAGAATGTCATACTACCGCGACTGAGTCATTGACTGATATTAAATATAATGTTAGAAAAGCAGCGACATATCTTCTAAATCAGCCAGTGTCCTCTTAACTAATTAACTAGAGTAAATGAACATGTCTCGAATAGCAGATAATTTATATGAATTTAGTAATAATGTTTTTACGAGTATTGGTTTTGGGAATGATAATATGGCCAAGGCTTTTTGTCTCGGCGCCCTCATTTCCCCGCTTGCTATCTTGGGATTTTATTTTCCCCCGCTTGGCATAGCGATGCATTGGATGTTACCTCTGCTCATAGGGGGAACCACATTTGGGGGAGTGTCACTATTAACTAACTTCGAGCCGATGGGTGTATTGGCTGGCTTCATACTAAGCCTCTTCACGGGCGGTCTAGCTTATGCCTTTTGTGCTTCTTTGATATATATTGCCCCTGCTGCCACTACTTTGATCGCCTCGCCAAATTTTGTTGCTGGAGGAAGTTATGTCCTTGGTGGTATTTTTTCATGCCTGGACGGTGTGTGGACTGGTATTAAAGGTTGCTGTTCTGCGATAGGACAATGTCTTTGTTGTTGTTTTAGAGATAGCGCTAATGACGAACCAACGCAACAAAAAACACGTCAGCCGATTGTGGATAGGGGCAATGCTAATATGCGCCGCACGCTCTCCCCTTCGCCGTATACTGGCAGCCTGCCGTCACCTTCTGCAACAACAGATCCTGCTATCACTGGATATTTCAATCTCCTAGAATCTATTCTGAATCCACAGAGAACATACGGTACAACTGGGGAGCCACTACAGCCACAGAACACAGGCACCAATGATCTTTCAGGACAAAACCGCAACGGCTTCGGGATGGGAGGCAAACAATAATCAGATAATCATCTGTGTTGGAGAAATAAACTAGATAAAAAATTTTTATCATTAAGTGTGGCTACGTGTGCAATCAACTCCTCGGAATAGTTATTTTTCTTTAAGCCATTCGCGCTAACGATTGCTAAAATATTATTTATACCGGATAGGCCCTGCACCTTCACTTAAAATATCCACGTATCTCTGATACACATAAATTTTATTACGAACTTTACCGGTTACCTCTCGCACAATGCCGAGTTTTGCCAAATGATGTAAGGATTTATTAGCAGTGGGTAAAGTAAACGCGCAATGCTCAACTACTTTTTTAGCATCTGTAATCGGATGTTTTTGCAAATAGTTATGTACAATTAATGTAGAAGCCGAAGGTTTTCCAATAGCTTCTATTCTTTTATGATCCTCTGTAAATAGCTTTAAAATTTTCTGCGACGTTTCGATTGCTTGATTTGCTGTTTCAATAACGCCTTTTAAAAAAAATTGAATCCATTCCTCCCAATCACCGGTTTCACGAACCCATTGCAAATGATCGTAATAAGCTTGTCGATGGGTTTTAAAATACAAACTGAGATAAAGCATAGGCTCTCGCATAATGCCTTCTACGCATAAAATAAAAGTAATTAACAAACGTCCTAATCGTCCATTTCCATCTAAAAATGGATGGATAGTTTCAAATTGGTGATGCGCTAATGCTGCCTTAATTAATGTAGGTAATTTGACGGTTTCATCGTGTAGAAATTTCTCCATTGAAACCAACAAATCCATCACCATGTCAGGCGGTGCTGGAACGAATTTTGCATTGCCTGGTCGCGTACCACCGATCCAATTTTGTGATCTACGAAATTCACCAGGCTGCTTTGAACTACCACGACCTTTACTTAACAACATTTCATGCATTTCACGAATTAAACGCAAAGATAAAGGGAATCCGCCTTGAATCCGCTTTAAACCATGCTCCATTGCAGCAACATAGTTTGAAACTTCCACCACATCCTGATTTGGTACGCCAGCCGTTTCATTGTTCTCATACAATAAAAGATCTGACAATGAGGATTGCGTCCCTTCAATTTGCGAAGATAATACGGCTTCTTTTCTAATATACATATACAAAAATAGAGAGGGATCAGGCAAAATAATACTTAACCCGTCCAAGCGACCAAGCGCAACATTAGCTTGGTCTAACAAAGGATAGAATTTCTCCATCTCAATAGCAGGCACTGGCGGCAAAGGCTTAGGCACATAAGAATTATAGCTTTCGCCCGTCACCGAACACTTGATGTATTCACCGACTCGCTCTGAAAATGCTGTCATTTTAACCTCTATAATAAAGGGAAGTGGCTTTTCGTTTATTAACGCCAACTCTAACTAAAAGAACTTTATTAAGCAATAGCGTTAATAAAGGAAAGTGGGTTTTCCTTTATTATAGATCGATTTTCTTGATTCGCCAGTAATGCGCCCATAATGCGTCCATAAATTGAGGACTCGAATATGGGTCAAATTTATCAAGGGGTTGGCTTATAGTCAGGTCTGCCTCTAATAGCAATCATATGATATTATTCATATATTCAAATTTTCCGCTTAAGGCAACTAAACAATGATATATCCTGAAAGCAAAGCAGAAATTGGCAATAACTTTATAAATCCCATTAATATAATTCCTTTAATTGATCTTACTTCCTTGAATGAAGATGACGACGAAATATCAATTACAGCCCTGTGTGAAAACGCCAAGACTCCTTATGGAAATGTAGCATCTGTTTGTGTTTATCCTAAATTTATAAATCTTGTAGTAAGTTTATTAAAAAACACGCCCATTAAAATTAATACGGTTGTTAATTTCCCAACCGGCGATTTTACAATGGCTGAGACACTTTCATTAGCTGAAGCGGCAATCTCCAATGGTGCAAACGAAATCGATATGGTTTTTCCCTATAAAACATATCTTCTCGGAGATAAAAATACTGCAATAGAATTTGTATCGAATGTAAAAAAACTTTGCAAAAATGACGTTAAATTAAAAGTAATTATTGAAACAGGCGAGGTGAAATATCCCGGATTAATACAAATGATTAGTACAGATGCAATTAACGCTGGAGCTGATTTCATTAAAACATCAACCGGAAAAACATCCCAGGGTGCTACAATCGAAGCTGCAGAGACAATTTTAAACACAATACATACGCATCCTGGTAGTCATACTGTAGGCTTGAAAGTATCCGGAGGAATTCGCACTATCGCTCAAGCTTTGTCTTATATAGAAGTTGCACAAAAAGTAATGGGCTCGGACTGGATTCAACCCACATTTTTTAGAATTGGCGCAAGCAGTCTTTTAAATGAAATAATATCTACAGCAGATCATTCTAACAAGTAATTCTGTTTTCCCTCTCCCGCAATTAAGATTAGTTTTTTTTACATAATCTTATGGGCGGGAGAAGGAGTTCGCATTTTAACAGTTTCTCCAAAAGCAAGGTGTTCAGAAAACCTGAATCTTAGAGCTGCTGCTAAAATGCGAACTCCTTCTCCCGCCCCCGAAAGTAAATAAAAAAAACGACCTTAATTGCGGGAGAGGGCCGGGGAGAGGGAAAACCAAATGCCTACCAAAAAATTTGCAAAAAACCAAGCATGCTCAACATTATTATTTTTATCATCCTTAGACTTTTAAGGTGACACCAACATAATATGGTACACCCCTGAGGCAAATCCTTCTATACCCTTATAGGAAATTTCCACTGAATACTGTGCATTACATTTAAAAGCGCTATCTCCAGGACTAACATTAGTTATCTGAAAAGTACCATCATCCTGAGAACACTTCACAACCACAGGGCCTTCAGAAGTATTTCGTAAATTCATCAAAATAAAATACATGACTTTATTAGTTGCATTACGAAACACAATACTTTTTTGCGAAGGAGCCACAAAGAAATTTTGAAGATGTTCTTTAACCCATATATCGTTAACGCTATCATCTGTAACGAGATTCATATTTTCATCAGCAAAAGACGCTAATGTCATAAAGCCACATATAACTAACACTATTATTTTTTTTAACATATCTGCACTCCTCGTTTATTTATTAAAATCTTGTAATATAATTTCCTAACTGCCTTATCAGAATGTGGGTTGCATTGAATACCAATGATCAAGTGATCTTAACTTATTAGTAGCATGCGACCCCATCCCAAAACCACTCCATAATTGATTAGTCGCCAAACCCGAATCGTGAGGCAATTGATCCAAATAAGCGACTATAAAAACAGCTTTACTTGCAGGCGAACTCAACTCTAGATCGCCTGCGGGGTATTTTTCTGGATAGTGACTTAACAATGGAAACAATACCGCTTTCCCAATTACATATCGTCCATCTTGACTCATGGGTTTTAAGCCCCACATATTTTGATAGGTTAAAGGAACTACAGTATGAGAAGGATCTTTGACATTTTCATAACTTCCTAAATACATAAAAATATGTCCATGAATATTAACTATCGTAAAGGGATGCTTATCGGCATCTTTAACCAATTTCGCTATTCGCTCTTCTGTGCCTGCGGGAAATGTCTGATCAACAGCACCCACAATCATAGACGGATCCACTTGTGCAGCCGAGCCTCGAGGAAGCCAAATACCAAAAGGCGTAAAGAAACTTTTTAACTCTTGCGAACAATCATTTAAAAAATCTTGAGTATTCTCCATATTAACACTGCCCCAACCATAAGGGCGTCCTATCATATTATTAATCACGCGATTACGATTATCCTCAGTCAATAACAAAGGTATGACACTCGCATCTTCTTGAGGTAAATACGCTGTGACGGGTAAATCAGACTCTTGCACAGGAATAAGAATATGAAATCCATTTCCATCTGATTTAATAGAAAAGTCTAACGGAAAAACAGCGCCCATGTAGCCTGAAAAACGTTTAGTCTGTGTTGCATCATCCGCAATAACAAGTGGTTTAGTATTGATTGGGCTATTCACTGCAATCAACGAATGATCACTGTTTGCGGCTTTCGTCCAAACAGAAACAAACTCATCACTAACTCTTTTAATGCCTGTCTTTTTTACCCATGCTGTTACATCAGGGCTGCGAACTAAATACCAATTATGATCTGGCGATTCGGCTATGATATAAACCGACGTGCCTGCCCACAACGCTGACATCTGCATATAGTCGAATGAATCACCTTCACCCGGCGTATTGCAATCATGGAAATATCGATCGTCTGTGGGTAATGCACGCATGTGTAAGTTATCTAAAGCGATACCTTTGCCTTGCGCGCTATTTCCTATTTCGAACTGAGATGAATTTATAATTGTTTTAAAATTTTCAACCCAGCTATTAGGATAAAGTGTATTGAAATTTTCACTTGCAGGATCGCAACTCATGCGGCCCCTGCTATCTGAATAATCATCCGTTATTTTTTTTAGTTCATCAGGTTTTAAATCAGCGGCAGATAATTCAGCGTGATATTCATCGCTCCATGGGAAAAGATATTTTTTTATAAAATTTTCATACTGAGATTTTACAACTTTTGGATCTAAGGAAGGTTTTTCAGTAACAGTGCCCGATTTAATATAATCTGAAATAGTCTGATCGTAATGCTCAATGGGAAATGGAAAGCTCATAGGCGCCGGCTGAAGCGTAAAGCCCTGCATGCTGTAAAAAAACAACATGAGCGTTAGAATTCTAATTGTTTGATGGATGTAGTTTTTTCTCATATCTCTCTCTAACGATTAAGCCCTATATTTTCATAACGATAGAATCAATTCGATCAAAATACCATATAAAACAATAGGTTATTTAAAATATTCAAATTCAACGAAGTAACAAAATGATTAATATAGAATATTTTTATTAAATTTAGTTGGGTATACATTATACACA
>DHJK01000137.1:21673-32727 GCA_002404295.1 Legionellales bacterium UBA4722 | reverse complement strand
ACGGGCACGGGCACGGGCACGATGGGGCAGCATCCATAAAAATAGGCCCTATATCATGATAAATAAACCACGTTTACTCACCGGTGATACCCCCACCGGCCGCCTGCACTTAGGTCACTGGGTTGGTTCTTTAGAAAACCGTATAGCATTACAAGATGAATTCGATTGTTATTTTATGGTTGCAAACGTGCAAGCATTCACGACACGCATGGATAGACCTGCAGAAGTGAGGCAAAATGTATTAGATGTAGCGATGGATTATTTGGCGGCAGGCATTGATCCCAAACGTAGCACGGTGTTTATTCAGTCAGAAATTCCAGCGATTGCTGAGCTCACAATTTTTTTTAGTATGTTAGTGCCTTTCCCGCGTGTGATGCGTAATCCTACTATTAAAGATGAAATCCGTGATAAAGGATTGGGGGATAATTATCCGTTTGGATTTTTGCTTTACCCTATTAATCAGGTCGCCGATATTTTGGCTTTTCGTCCTGAAATAGTGCCGGTGGGAGAAGATCAAATCCCCCATATTGAGCTTGCTCGTGAAGTGGCGCGTCGTTTTGATCAGCTCTATTGCGGCGTAGATCCTCACACTGAAGATGTAGATTATGTCAAAAAAGGCGGGCTGTTTCCGGTTGTTAATGTGAAGCTGGGTCGGACTAGACGGTTAGTAGGGATAGGCGCGCCTGATGCGGCCGGAAATTTACTAAAGATGTCTAAGTCGCTCAATAATGCCATTTTTTTAAGTGATGATGCGGATGCAATTAAACGCAAAGTAATGGCCATGTATACGGATCCAAACCGCTTGAAAGCAACCGATCCGGGTACGGTAGAGTTGAATCCGTTATGGATTTTTCATGAAACCTTTAATCCAGATCAGGATTGGGTTAAAGAGGCTGAAGAGCGTTACAGGCAGGGGACTATTGGTGATGTGGAGTGTAAAAAGCGCCTGATCGAAGTGTTGGTCGATCTCATTGAGCCTATTCGGCAGCGCAGGGTGGTGTATGAGCAAGATCCTGCGCAAGTGCTTGAAATATTACGGGTAGGTACCGAAAAAGCGAATGAGGTGGCAGCGGCGACGCTGCAGTTGGCGAAGTCAGCGATGCGGCAGGATTATTTTGCTTGATTCTGGACTTAACAAAAAAATAAGCAAAGAAGCTGTTTTTTTGTTACAATAGGACAATAATCATCCAAGTAGTAGTTATTGGGAGGTGTTTATGGTTAAGATGCCAGGGTTCGATGAATTAAAGAAAATGGGAGCCACTTTAATTGATTCTGCTAAATCGGTTAACATTACCGAAGCTGTGGGTAAGTTAAAATCTAGAGTAGATTCGATGAGTGGCAGACAGGAAAGCGTTGTGGTGGGAGATGATGCTGAGAGCGTGATGATTGCGGCTCTAACTACTTCTTTAAATGAATTGATAGCGGTGCAAGCGTTACAAGCAAGCGCTATTAAAAAAATACAAGATCAGTTGGCTGATCTGGCAAAAGTGGTCGAAGCAAACAAAAAACCAATTCCGCCTACCCCGCCTACGGGTTAGCATGCGGATTATCGTAAGAGGAGATTAAGATGCAAGCTAAGCAAAAAGAAAATTTACGACCTTATCGCACGTTTGGTTTGACGTTGTTGCAATTAATGGCTGTGCTTGCTGCGACTGGCTTTGTGTTGACGGCGGTGTTGAATTATTTTTTATAAGCTGTCATCCCTGTGCATGTTCATCATTTCGAAGACAGGTCTGGGGTTTGCGTTTGACCTTGACCTGAGTTTTTGTCTTACTCAATAAGCGAATAGTATGCGCCAATTACAGCTTGCCTTCAGGCTTAGTCGCATACAAAAATTCCTGTAATTTTTTCTGGAATTTGACAGGCTCATCCAGCTCCGTAAAAGTATCTGTTTCACCACCAAATGTATTCACAAAAACGGTGCCATAACCCAGTGCTTGCGCGAGTAGACTCTGCGTTGCCCCCACATTTGAAACAGTAGATAAACGCGATTCATTAGTATGCCGATAAAAAAACCCTTCCCGCATCATAATGCGCTTATTTGTAATCGCAAATTCAGATGCACAATATAATAAATATTGATTCAACCAAGACAGTATAGTCACAATCGCCAAAACATAAGAAGCCATCACCACAAAAGGATTTTCATTCAAGAAGAAAAATAAAGTCATGATCGTTAAAATAAAAGGCGTCACAAAAATAATCCAATGCTTTTTTGTGCGATAAAGAATTTTTTCATCGGGGAGAAGATTTTTGCTAATATAGTTAAACATAATTATCCTTAGATATGAAAAAACGCACTGATACCTGTTAAAAACATTTGTACCGCCATGGTTGTTAATATCATTCCCATTAAGCGCTCAATAGCCGTTATTCCTCGATCACCTAATATTTTTCGTAGAAAATCTGCAAAGACGAGTATAGCAGTGCAAAATAACGAGGCAATGAATAAAGCGAGCAGGCATAAACCAAGGTGTTGCGGGGCTTGATTTGCGAGCAGCATGACCACGGCCATTGTGGAAGGGCCTGCGATGAGCGGAACAGCAAGTGGTACGATAAAAGGCTCGGTGGTAGTTTTGGAAACTTTCTGCTCTTCATCGGGTGGAAAAATCATGCGAAGCGCAATGAGGAATAGAATGATACCACCTGCGATTCCAAGAGCAGGTTCAGAAATACTCATGCCTTCTAAAATATTTTTTCCAAAAAATAAAAATGCAGTCAAAATTAAAAAGGCGATAAAGGTTTCGCGTAAAACAAGTAATTTGCGTCGTTTTGGGTCGACGTTATTCAGTACGGCTAAGAAAACGGGAATGTTTCCCAGTGGATCCATGACAAGGGCTAAGGTAATGGTCGCAGAGTAGAGGGACATCATGGTTGGGGTACCTGCTGATTAACCAATGTAAATTATGTACATATTTGATCATGGTTAGCAAGTCTATTCAGTGTGCTTTTATCGTGCCCGTGCCTCAATCCTCGTCATTGCGAGCGAGACTAAAACATCATTGGCATCTGTCTCACCAGAATAGACCGTTCTTTAACAGCTTCATTCGTTAAAATAAAACCATACAGTTGCTGCTGCTGATTATAAAACAAAGCTCGAATACTATTATCTTGTGTTTCAATTTCCCATTTCCCAAGCATATTTTTGGGGGGTGGGCAAACCACAATCGGATGAGCAGGCGTTTTAACGATAACAGGCATGGCGGGGTATTCTACTGCTGTGCGTTCTCCGGCGAGTGTTTTGGCCAGCGCTCGTGAGCAATTAAGAATAGGTGCAATATAGGGTAACACATGACCTTCTACTTCGGCGCAATCACCTAAGGCATAGATATTTTTTACACTGGTTTCAAGATAGCGATTCACTAAGACGCCGCGATTTATTTTAATACCAGCTGTTGTTGCTAAAGCGGTATGAGGTTTTAACCCAATCGCCGATAAAACAAAGTCGACTTCAAGCTCATTTCCATTGGATAGCTCAAGGCAATAGCCCGTTTCGATTTTATCCACGCGAGTGGCGGTGCATTCAAAATGAAATTGAACATTATTTTCTTCAAGCGCTTCTTGAAGTATCTTGCCAATTTTTTCTGGAATGAGTAAATCAAGCGGTGATTTGGCAGGTGAAATCATGTGTACTTGGTAGTGTGCATTGCCAAGATCATTCGCAAATTCACAACCTATAAGTCCTGCGCCTAAGATGGCAATATTTTTTTTATTTTTGATGCGTTCTTGAAAAGTGGTATAGTGATAGATATGATTGATTGATAACACTTCTTCTGCGGCATCGCCTTTTAATTGCGGATTAATGATATCCGCGCCACAAGCCAACACTAGCTTTTCATAAGGAATAGTCTCATCATTGACAAAAATAAGTTGGCCCTCAGGGTCAATGGCAGAAACATGGGTATTCGTATGGATAGTAGCGTTGAGTTGAGTTGTCATTTTCTCTGCGGTGGATGTGGCAATAGCGTCAGAGGATTTGCCGCGGGTGAGCGCCGTGCTGATTTCAGGTTTTGGGTAATAACGACCATCATCAGCGGTGATCAAGAGAAGAGGAACTTCTTGGTTCACTTTGCGAAACTCACGGGCTAATTGATAACCAGCCAGTCCTGTACCTATAATGACGATGGGTTGTGACATGGGCAAAAACCTACTATGTTTATTCTTACGGTATAATACAATAAAAAAATGCTACAAGTATATGAAGTTAACTGGTATCTATTCAGCGATTGCCATTGCACCAATCGTAAACGTGCCCGCGTGCGTGCCCGTGCCCGTTTTTTCCCAGATATATGCAGGGAAAAGACGGGCACGGGCACGCGCGCGGGCACGATTAGGTCAGTGGTCATCGCTGAATAGTTACGTTAAATGTTTATAAAAATAAGAGCAGAATCCATGTGGACAATTAAAAATACTGAAATTCCAAGCCCTTTTCGAGCATGGTTAGAGCACGTAGGCTCATTTATGCAGCGTTTAGTGCAGCATAAGGTTGGCGATGCTCGCATCCAGGTGCTGCGACAGCTGTGGCTGCGTCCGGGCGTGGATGAAAAGCGACTATTAGGGATAGAAGGTAGAGCACATGCAATGGTGCGGGAAGTGTTGATTCTAAGTGAAGGCAAGCAGTGGATGTTTGCGCGAACAGTGATTCCTCGGGGCACTTTGACAGGAGAAGAGCAACAGTTGGCGCATTTGAAAGACCGCCCTTTAGGTTCTGTCTTGTTTAAGGATCCTACAATGAAACGCTGTGACTTTGAATTTGCCCGTTTGCATCCGGGAGAAAAGTGGCACACTAAAATTGCACAAACAGCAGGGTGTGTTTTGCCTGACTTGTGGGCGCGTCGATCTTTATTTTCTCTGCATGGTAAATCTTTATTATTGACTGAAGTCTTTTTGCCGGATATCGCAACACTATGACTCTTGCAGAACTGAAGCAATATAGTTTGCTGATGCGGCTGAATAAACCCATTGGGATTTTTTTGGTGTTGTGGCCCACATTATGGGCATTGTGGTTAGCGGGCGCAGGAAAGCCTAATCTGACTGTGGTCGTTATTTTTATTTTAGGCTGTATTTTGATGCGCTCTGCGGGTTGTGTGATTAATGATATTGCTGATCGCAAGTTTGATGGTTTTGTAGCGCGTACTCGTGATCGGCCACTGGCTGCTGCAAGAGTGAGTGTGCGGTCTGCTTTTTATTTGTTTTTAGGATTATTGTTTTGTGCTTTTATATTGGTGTTGTTTCTTAATAAATTAACTATTTTATTAGCTTTTGTAGGCGCATTGCTTGCGGCGGGTTATCCTTTTTTAAAACGAGTCACTCATTTGCCGCAGTTGGGTTTAGGTATAGCATTTTCTTGGGGTGTGCCAATGGCTTTTGCGGCTGTGACAGGTGCGGTTGCTTCTCAAGGATGGTCGGTGTTTTTTGCTGCATTATTGTGGCCTGTGATGTATGACACAATGTATGCTATGGTGGATCGCGCTGATGATTTAAAAATCGGTGTTAAATCAACAGCCATTTTATTTGGTAAAGCAGATCGATGCATGATCGGGGTTTTGCAAATTTTCTTTTTATTATTACTTTGTGTCGTAGGGAAAGTATTTCAACTTAATGTATTTTATTATTTGAGTTTAGTGGGAGCAGGCGCTTTATTTGTATATCAGCAAGTGCTGATAAAAAATGCGTTGCCAAAAAATTGTTTTAAAGCGTTTTTAAATAATAATTGGGTAGGTTGCATCATTTTTTTAGGAATTGTATTGAGTTATGTTAATAGTTGCGGATGAAGAAATTCCATGCGTAGAGCATTATTTTGGTACTTATGGCGAAATTATTTTTAAGCCAGGCCGTTTATTGACTCGAAAAGATGTCATGGAAGCAGATATTTTATTAGCACGTTCGGTGACTAAAATTGATGAAGCATTGTTGCATGATACAAAAGTGAAATTTGTCGGCAGTGTTGCGACTGGCATGGATCATCTTGATATTCCTTGGTTAACTAAAGCAGGTATTCGTTGGAATGCAGCGTTAGGGTGTAATGCGGTGGCTGTTGCTGAGTATGTGGTTACTGTGGTTGCAGCTTTGCAAACACAAGGTTTGTTGTTGCAGAAAAAATGTCGTGCGGGTGTGGTGGGGGTGGGGAGAGTTGGCAGCAAAGTGGTTGAGAAATTAAAAGTGTTGGGTTTTGACGTGGTGCAATGTGATCCATTGCGAGCAGAGCAGGAAGAGGTCTTTGTATCAACACCCATTGAAGAATTTTCTGATTTAGATTTTATTCTGCTGCATACGCCGCTGACTAAAGACGAATCTTATCCCACGTATCATTTAATAGAAAAAAATTTTTTACAACGACAAAAAAAGAATTGTATTTTGTTAAATGCGGGCCGAGGTTCAGTCGTTAATTTTGCTGATTTATTGCAATATGGCCAGCATTTGATTTGGTGTTTTGATGTGTGGGAAAACGAGCCTGATATAGATGAAGTTGTTTTATCAAAAACAAGAATTGCATCGCCACATATTGCGGGCCATTCTGTACAGAGCAAATACCGTGGTATTGATATGGTTTATCAGGGAGCATTGCAGCAGGCGGTGATAGTTGATAAAAATATAACAAGTGTTGCGCTTCCGAAGACGGAAATTTCTTTTTCAAATAAGGAGGTAGGTTGGAGGGAGGCGGTGCTTACGATTTATAACCCGTTGGAAGTGACTCGTGAGATGAAGAAAGCTTATCTTGAAGAAGACAAGAAGGATCTTTTTGATGTGTTACGTAAGCGCTTTAAGCGCGGGTATGAATTTGATTTTGTGGATATCAAGTTGATATAACGTTATGAGAACTTTGTTGGCCTTATTTTATCTGTCAGTAAACCTATTGTTGCAAGTAAATGTTCTTTATTTTTATCTAAGGCTTCGATTATACTATGTGAATTGCCAGCATGATATCGAGTATTGAAAATGTCAAGCGATTTTAAAGGTTATCAAACACAATATACGGAATTGGCGCTAGATAATCTACCCATACAGGGCAAAATTCCTGAATGGTTATCCGGTAGTTTCGTTTCAAACGGCCCGGCTCAATTTGAAATTGGTAAAACTTCTCTTAACCATTGGTTTGATGGTTTTGCCATGCTTAAAAAATTCACTTTTAAGGCTGGCAAAGTCAGTTTTCAAAATCGTTTTTTACATTCCGAACAATATGTAAAAAGTAATGCAATGGGCCATTTATATGAAAATGAATTTGCTACATTCGCTAATAAATCTACGATGGGTCGTGCAGGTTACATGATTAAAAGCCTACTCAAAGGCATTCATTATGATAATTGTACTATAAATATAACAAAAATGGGCGAGCATTTTATTGCGATGACAGAAAGTAACGATACGATTGATTTTAATCTGCATGACCTCAGTACTGTTAACGCATTTAAATTTGATGATCATATTAAAGGTCAGATAACCACAGCGCACCCTCACCTGGATGTTCATACTGGTGAAATGATAAATGTTAGCATTGAGATTGGTAAAATCAATAAATATCATATCTATAAGATATCTCCTCGCTCTACTAAACGCGAAATAATAAAAACATACGTATCTGATAAACTGTTTTATATGCACAGTTTCAGCATTACAAAAAATTATGTCATTTTATTTAAATCTCCGTTAGTGCTGAATAAATGGAAATTAATGCTTGGATACCCTTTTAACGATACTCTATCTTTGGAAAAAAGTGATGCTTCAACATCATTTATTATCATTGATAAAAGAGACGGATCTATCCAGGAAATAAAAACAGATCCATTTGTATGTTTGCATAGTGCAAATGCTTATGAAAATGGCAATGAGGTTATACTCGATCTAATATGCTATCATGATAATCCTTACCCCTATTTTTATTTATCAGCTCTCAGAACAGAAATGCCAAAATTACCCAATGGCGTTTTAAAAAGATATGTCGTTAATTTGAACTCAAAAAATTGCACACATACAGCATTTGCTACAGTCACTCAAGAGTTCCCTTCTGTTAACTATAGGCAAGTTAATGGAAAAAAATATAATTTCTTATATACCAATTTAATCACTAGCCCCGGTAAAAATTTTTTTAATTCCATACAGAAATTAAATGTAGAAACTGGAAATACTTTAAATTGGGAGAAAAATAACTATTATTTTGGAGAAACAGTATTTGTACCTAAAAATAATGATTCATCAGAATCGAATGGGATTTTATTAACTATTGCATATAATACTGATGATCAGCATTCATCCTTGGTAGTGCTAGATGCAAATGACATGCAACCGATTGCTGAAGTATTTTTACCACTACATTTACCTTTTGGCTTACATGGACATTTTTATAATCACTAGTAAGCTCACTCAAGCTGAATTGAGCTATAAAAATCCCAACGCTTGATCTTTACAGCTTATAAGCATTTGATTTTCAGAACTAATAAACACTCCCACCTTCCGGCGTCGTAGTATTATCCTGTATCACCGGATTTTGCTCTTGCTCAGGAATATAAGGTGTCATGAAATATTCAAACATCCCTGTTGGATCATGCGCTGCCGCACGTTTACCGGTGAGCGGATCAATACGCACACTGACAATCCCCGGCGGTTGTTCAACAGGATGTTCTGGACGACCCTCTAATGCAGCTTGCATGAATTGAATCCATAACGGTAATGCCGCCTGGTTTCCCCATTCATGTAAAGAACGTTGTTGTTGATCATACCCAACCCACGCAACAGCGATGACATCCGTGTTATAACCCGCGAACCAAGCATCCACTTGGTTTTGTGTGGTGCCTGTTTTACCTGCTAAATCTTTACGTTGCAAACTACGTGCAAGCTTAGCAGTGCCGCGTTGAATAACATCATGCAATGTGGATGTAATCAGATAAGCATTTTGAGGGCTAATAGCACGAGGTGCGTATAAGTTAGCGGATTGTGGTGTGCAATTAGTTAGACAAGCTGCTAGCGGTTTTGCCTGATAGATTACTTGGCCGTCTCTATCGCGGATGGAGTCGATAGCATAAGGTACCACTTTAAATCCACCATTAGCAAAAACTGCATATGCACTTGCCATTTGTATAGGTGTCACCATTGCTGTGCCTAATGCCAATGATAAACCCGCAGGTAGTTGTGCTGAGGTAAAGCCAAAGAGCTGCAGATAATGGATGGCGTAAGGAAGTCCGACTAAATTGAGCAAGCGAATAGATACTAAGTTGCGGGACAACGTCAGTGCGTCACGTAATCGAGTGGGTCCGTAAAAACGGTGTTCATCATTTTGTGGGCGCCATAGACTGTTGTCTGTTGGGTTTTCTATGACGATAGGTGCGTCATTAATCACAGTGGCGAGTGTATAGCCTTTATCTAAAGCAGCAGAATAAATAAAAGGTTTGAGGCTGGAGCCCGGTTGACGGTTTGCGCTGGTGATGCGGTTAAAGCTGCTGTGCTGAAAATCAAAACCGCCGACCAGCGCTAAAATTCCACCGTTTGCGGGATTTAAAGCGATGATGCCTGCTTCTGCCAGGGGGACCTGAGAAAGACGCCAGCCTTCTTTTGTAGGCATCAGTCGTATGACATCGCCTAAGCCCGCTATCTCTGATGTCGTCTTTGGCAGACGGCCTAATGTATCAGGGTCGAGTTGTTTGCGTGCCCACGATAATCCTTGCCAGGGAATCATCACGATGGAGCCATTTGAACGTAGCACAGTCATCGAGTGAGTTGCCGTATCAACAACCACCGCAGGTTCAAGACCGTTAACCGTTGGAATTTTGTTCAGTGCCTTTTCCCATTCTTCCATGTGTTTTAAGCTGGGCGATCCAAAATTTTGTTCGGGGCCGCGATAACCATGTCGTTGGTCATAGGCAATCAGTCCATCATGCACGGATTGATTAGCTGCATTTTGCAGCTGGCTATCAATGGTTGTGAAGACTTTAAAATTATCTGTAAAAACTTTATCGCCATAAAGCTGTTGTAATTGTTGGCGTACTAGTTCTCCTACATACGGCGCTTTAACTTGAATTTGTAAATCATGATAGCGCGCGTTGAGAGGCGCTTCAATGGCAGCTTTATACGCTTTTTCGGTAATGTAATGTAATTCATACATACGGCCCAACACATGATTGCGACGTTTTAATGCAGCGGCAGGATGTGTTAACGGGTTGAGCGCTGAAGGCGCTTGCGGTAAGCCTGCTAACATCGCATATTGATCTAAGGTGAGTTGGTTTAGTGATTTACCATAATAAATTTCTGAAGCTGCTTCTACGCCATAAGCGCGAGCGCCTAAAAATATTTTATTAAGATAGAGTTCCAGAATTTTTTGTTTGCTGAGTTTATGTTCTATTTTAAGAGCGATCAAAATCTCCCGCAATTTACGACCAAATGTTTTGTGAGGCTTTAAGTAGAAGCTGCGCGCAACTTGCATAGTGATGGTGCTTCCACCTTCCTCTTTTCGCCCTGTGGCCACGAGCTTGATGGCGGCTCTCATCAAACCGGGAATATCAATACCAGGATGTTGGAAGTAACGCTGATCTTCTGTAGATAAAACGGCATCAATAAGTTGTTTTGGGATTTGATCATAAGGGAGTGGGATGCGTCGGACTTCGCCGTATTCGGCTAATAGTTTGTTATCATGGGTGAAAATTTGTAAAGGAACTTGTAATTGTATGGTTTTGAGTTCATCAACGCTAGGTAATTGGAAGACCATATAATATAGAATGCCCACACCAATGACGCTAAGCGAAATGCAGGTAAATAACAATAATCTCTGTAATAGGCGTAAAAAAGCGTTCATGAGCCAATTTATTGTAAGAATGATCTTGCATTTTACTATGAAAATGGCGAAGATATCAGCTTAAATTTGTATTATATTTTTCTGCTTTTTTTTTGACTTATTTACCCTCCATCTTCTATCTCACAACTTACTACTAACTCCTCTCTATCTTACCCTCTGCGCCGTCATTGCGACTCAGAGCGCAGCGTGGAGGAAGCAATCCAGCTCGAAAGCAAAGCTTCAGAAAGCTGGCCTAGTTGTACTAAGCGTTGCTTTCGAGCTGGATTGCTTC
>DHJK01000137.1:5485-21614 GCA_002404295.1 Legionellales bacterium UBA4722 | reverse complement strand
TCGCTTCGCTCGCAATGACGGGGTAGATGGTGGAGTGGAGCCAAGAGCCATCACTTGCTTCAATTTGCTAAATTTATCAATCTGATAGTTGATCATTTCTTTTGTATCGCCCTACTAATATCCCACAATCGGAGAACACACTTTGCTAAACCCCATGCGCTTATGGCCACAACCCCTACTCGGCCTCGATATCCAAGCCGAAGAAATACGGCTATTACAATTACAAGGCACGCTCAAGAAAAAAAGGATAAAAGAAGCCATTACCCTCGATTTACCCCCCGGCGCCGTTATTGATGGAAAAATCCAAGAAGCTGAAGTAGTCGGTGACTGCCTGCAAGAATTAGTGCAACAACACAAGCTGCAAGCGTTTAAGGTGGCTATTGCGTTACCAGAGCCGTGTGTTGTGAGCCTGCGTATCTCTGTTGCAAAAGGGTTGAGTGAATCTGAGTTGGAAGCAGAAATGGTGAGTCATCTAAGTCAGTCTATACAGGGTGCCGCTGAAGGTCTTTGTTATGATTACGTCGTCGTGAATTCGTCTGATGCAATGCAGGATGAGATGCTTTTGGTCGCAACTTCCTATGCAAACTTAAATATTCCCTTGTCTGTTGTGCAACAGGCAGGGTTAAAAGTTCAAGTCGTTGATGTGGATCATTATGCCTTGGATCGTGCAAATCAGTTCATTAAAGAAGATGGAGTAGAGATAAAAGAAAAGTGGCTAGTCAGTTTTGGACTTGCTTTGTGGGGTTATTATAAATGGTAGAGATAAATTTATTACCATGGCGTGCAATGGTTAGAGAGGAGAATGCGAGACAAAGAAAATTATTTTTAATGACGTTAGTAGGAATGATGTTGTTATGGGTCATTGTCCATGTTGGGCTTAGCTGGATGTTGGAAGCTGTTGATACTCGTATCGGAGATTTGCAAAATCAATTAACTGAATTAACAAGCCAAACGCAGCAAAGTCATTTCAATCCTTCGATATTGATAGCAGAACAAATTCATTCAAGCCAGATAGAGTTGATTCATTTTTTTAAACTATTTTCTCAGGCTATGCAAGAGCGAGTTATTTGGTCTGAAGTGACTGGTCAAAAAGACCATATAGCTATTACGGGAAATATAGATTCATTTTTGATTCTGGCTCGATTGGTGAGTATATATAATGAGGCAAATAAATTATTACCCATGGCTATTTTGAGCGTTAAAGATAATGCTGATTCATCTGCGATATCATTTCGTTTGCAGCTTACTCGCGCTGTTTCACCTTTTTTAAGCCAGATAAAGAATGACGATGCAATTTCATAAAGTACGGTGGCTATGTATTTATGCGGTTATTTTATTAGTATGTATTATATTTTTTATTGATGGATGTTAAGGGAGAGATTGTTCGTATTTTTCAAAGTAATATTGAAGAGAAAAATTTGTTAATCAAGGTGGAGGAGAATAAAAAATCAATTATCAATGCGATGCAGAAAGAACAGGGATCAGTTTTGCAAGTAGATAATACATTGCTTGATACATCGAGCGTTCTTGCTTATCTTTCGAATGTTTTCGAAGCTCAAAAACTGACAGTTAACAACATCCGCCTACTCAAGGTTAGAGCAATAAGCGGTGTGAGTACGCTTCCAGTTAAAGTGAATGCGGTAGGCTCATTTTCAGATTTTTTCAAACTGATTTATGCGCTAGCTGAAGGTTCTAGACCCATGGTGATTAATGATTTTTCATTTAAGCGGGATAGTCATGGCGTGGTGGCGGCTGAGATACAGTTATTGATGTTTGGGGTGCATGTTAAGGCGGTTACGTTGAGTGATCGAGAGGATTTGTTAGAAAACGCAGTGTCATTAGAGAAGATGAAATGGGGTGGGTTTTTACAGGATGGGGATAAGAGTTGGGGTTTGTTGATGTTGCCGGATGGTAAAACTATTGAGGTTGAGGTGGGAGACGTTATGGGTGTGGAAAGAGGGAAAGTGATAGAAGTGAAGGAAGACGAGATCAGCTTAACTGTGGCAGGAAAAATGATGAAGATCACCCCAACTTCCGTGTAAGTGGCCGCTGATTTTAAATACAGTTATACCGCACTTTAATGTAATTAAAGTGACTGCTTCTACGAGTCCCTTCCCCCACCGGGGGAAGGAAAGGAAGGGGGAATAAAAATGCAACGCACTATTCAAAGAGCCCGTTCTCTTAGAAAAAACCTAACAATTGCCGAGAAAAAATTATGGTATGAAATTCGTAATAACAGGCTGAGCGGTTTACGCTTTCGTCGCCAAGTTCCTTTTGGATCTTATATTGTGGATTTTGCCTGTTTTGAACCAAAAATTATTATAGAACTAGATGGCTCTCAACATGCTAATGAAGCTGCTGTTATATACGATCAAAAAAGAACAACTTATTTGGAATCGCTTGGGTATCACGTGCTACGATTTTGGAATCATGAAATATTAAAAGAAATAGATAGGGTAAAAGAAGTTATTTGGGATCAATGTTTTTCGATTTACCTTTCTGCTTCTGAGGCATAGGCATCAGTTAAAGCCAAGACCTGCTTAGTAAATTCCCTCCCCCTCCGGGGGAAGGCAAGGAAGGGGTAATCAAAATACGCTTTTTTCCAATTAATCTTTTGCTCGTTAGTATAAAGCAAAGAAATAATCTGAAAAAAGCGTATTTTAACTCCCCCTTCCCATCCTTCCCCCGGAGGGGGAAGGGGCTTGCTAAGTAGCTTTTAGTTTTAGTTTAAGACCTGCTTAGTAAATTCCTTCCCCCTCCGGGGGGAGGGGCAACATCTTGAAAATAATTATCAAAAGGAGCCGCCATTGTTATTTTTTATTAACTATAAATTTTTTTTTATCACTCTACTAATCAGCTTATTTTACACCAATACAATCTATGCTGAATCACCAACTCACCCCCCCAAAAAAATCTCCCTAGAATTACAAGAAATCCCTCTTCAAGACGCCCTCAATCTCCTAGCCAAACAACTCAATATCAATCTAGTTGTCAACCCAAGCATCCATGGCACCGCCTCACTACACCTAAAAAATATATCCCCCCAAGCCGCATTTGACTTATTACTCATGTCGCACGAGCTCAGCAAACAACAAATCAATAACGTCTGGTACATTATGCCCAGCAGTGAGTTCATTCAGGTCAAGCAACAAGAATTAAAACTCCAATCAGTGATTGATGATGCAGAACCATTAATCACCGCTATCTGGCAAATTCACTACGCCAAGGCAAACGATATTGCTAATTTATTAAAAGGATCTAACAACCTTCTTTCAAAACGCGGCCATGTGCATGTAGACATCCGAACCAATATTGTCTGCGTGCAAGATATAGTGGATCGCGTGCGTGATATTCATAAACTGATTCAACGGCTGGATATTCCCGTGCAACAAGTGCTGATCGAGGTACACTTGGCGAGTATAGACAGTGATTATGAACGTGAGTTAGGTATTAGTTTTATTAATCAGCAAACAACGTCGAATGATGTGGGTGCCTCTGCTTACTCACCAATGAGTATGCATTATGGTTTGGCACTGCTTAAATTAACCGATGGTTCAATGTTGCGTATGCAACTGTCAGCATTAGAAAAAGCAGGGCATGGTGAATTAATTTCCAGTCCCAGCTTGTTCACGGCAAATCAACAAACCGCTTCGATTGAATCAGGAGAAGAAATTCCGTATCAAGAGATTAGTCGCAGTGGTGCAACTGGCGTGGCTTTTAAAAAAGCAGTGTTAAGTTTAAAGGTGACCCCGCAAGTCATGCCTGGAGATCAGGTGTTATTGCAGCTTCAGGTGAATCAAGATAAGCCAAGTAACAGGATCATCTTGGGTGTGCCAGCCATTACGACTCGCCAAATGAGTACGAATATTCTCATCAAGAGCGGGCAAACAATCGTTTTGGGAGGTATTTATGAGTCAGACAAAGGGCACCAACAGCAAGGAATCCCCTTTTTAAATAAAATTCCACTTGTAGGTTGGCTCTTCAAACAGCAAAATGTGACAGATAATAAACGTGAGTTGCTTATTTTTGTGACACCCAAGGTAATCAGTTAAATGAAAAAACGTCAATATCAAAATATTTTTCTTATCGGCCCTATGGGGGCTGGGAAAAGCAGTGTTGGGAAATGCCTGGCAGAGCTGTTGGATATGCATTTTTATGATTCAGATGAGGAAATTGAAAAGCGTACAGGGGTCGATATCGGCTGGATTTTTGATTTAGAGGGCGCGGAAGGGTTTCGTAAACGCGAAACTGCTGTGATTGCTGATCTTGCTCATCTACCTAACATTGTTTTGGCGACAGGTGGTGGCTCTGTTATTTCGCCAGAAGTTCAAGAGTTATTACGCAAACATGGCGTTGTTGTGTTTTTAGATGCTTCATTGGGGCACCAGCAAGTGCGGACTGTTAATGAATCTCGACGTCCCTTACTGCGCGTGCCGAATCGTGAGGAAGTTATTGAAAAATTATATGAAGAACAGACTCCGCTTTATCAATCATTGGCGGATTATCATATTATGACCGATCATCGTAGTGTGCGTTTGGTGGCGGAGGATATTATTCGCTGGTTAGACAAAAAATAAGGTAGCTATTTAGAAAAATAATACCCTTCCTCTGTGAAGAGGAAGGGTATTAAAAACGAGCTATTATTGAGCAGGTGCAGCAGCAGGAGGTGTAGCGCTGTTGTCTGTTGGCATAGGAGCTGGTACAGCTGGTGTCATTGCATTAGGAGTTGGCATTGCAGTTGCTGGTGCATTAGCATCAGGAGTTGGCATTGCAGCTGCTGGTGCATTAGCATCAGGTGTTGGCATTGCAACTGCTGGAGCATTAGCATCCGGTGCTACATCAGGTGCAGTTGTTGTGGTGGTGCTTGATGAATCTGTGGTGGTGGTTGTTGCAGCAGGTGCCTCTGGTTGCATGCTTGCATTGTCAGAAGCGCTTGATCCTGGCGGAGTTGTTGTCGTTGTTGACTGTGTTTCTGTAGTAGATGTAGTAGTAGCTGCATCAGAAAGAGTGGTAGGATTAGCTTTTTCCGATTTTTGTTGGCAAGCGGTTATTCCAGCAATGCAGAGTCCAGCGAGTGCAGCAAGTAGAAGATGTTTACGCATATACGATATCCTTTAATAGAGAAGTTAAAAAAGCAGCGAGTGAATAATCTGCCCATAAAGTAAAACATATTATCCTAAATGCAGCGGGCTGCAAAGCCTATCCTCTTATTCCTTATAAATAGGGTGCTAGTTTAGGGTTAATCTAAGGTGAGGCAATACATGATTAAGCTTAAAAATGATCGTTTATTACGCGCTATAAGGCGTCAGCCTGTGGATAGGACGCCGATATGGATCATGCGTCAAGCCGGGCGATATTTACCAGAATACCGTGCCGTTCGTCAAAAAGCAGGAAGTTTTTTAACTTTATGTAAAAATCCTGAGCTTGCCTGTGAAGTGACCCTGCAACCTTTGGTGCGTTTTCCATTGGATGCCGCAATTATATTTTCCGATATTTTGACTATCCCAGATGCAATGGGTTTAGGGCTGTACTTCATTGAAGGAGAGGGGCCTGCTTTTGAGAGACCGCTACGTTCTCCGCGTGATATCCAGAATCTCGCTATCCCAGACCCTGAAATCAGTTTAGGTTATGTACTTGATGCTATTCGTATGACGAAGCATGAGCTCGCAGGCCAAGTACCCTTAATTGGTTTTTGTGGAAGTCCCTGGACGCTAGCCACTTACATGGTGGAGGGCAGTGCAAATAAATCTTTTCCAATGATTCGCAAGATGCAGGAACTGCAACCGCAATTATTGCACCAGTTATTGCATAAATTAGCCGAGTCCGTGAGCTTGCACTTGAATGCACAAATCAACGCGGGTGCTCAAGTGGTGATGATTTTTGACACATGGGGCGGGATGCTAAATACAGCACAATATCAAGAATTTTCATTGAGCTATGTCAAACAAATCATTGCCAATATAACCGCGAAAAATGTGGCATCTCCCGTGCCTGTAGTGTTATTTACTAAATCAGGCGGACAATGGCTAGAATTAATGGCGCAATCGGGGTGTGATGTGATTGGCGTAGATTGGTTGGTCAATTTGGCAGACGCCCGAAAGAGAGTGGGTAATACTGTTGCATTACAAGGTAACTTAAATCCCAGTATCCTTGCTCAGTCAGAGGAAGTGATTCGTGCCGAAGTTGCACGTATTTTAGCTGAATATGGTGAAGGCGAAGGGCATGTTTTTAATTTAGGACATGGTATCACGCCAGATATCCCGCCCGAACATGTGGCTATATTGGTCGATGCTGTGCATCAACTGAGTGAAAGACATTGAATATGAGTGATTTGAATTTTAAACCTGCCTGGTGGTTGACGAACCCCCACTGTCAAACCCTGTGGCCTGTGTTTTGTCGCCGTCGTATTAAAAATTTATCCCCCAGGAGAGAACGGCTTGAATTAGCAGATGGTGATTTTATTGATCTTGATTGGGTGGGTGGCGAGACCGGCCCTATTGTTTTGATTTTGCATGGACTGGAAGGGTCAATAGAATCTCCTTATGCAGAAGGCATGCTGCAAGCAATTTCAAAACAAGGTTGGCGTGGCGTTTGTATGCATTTTCGTAGTTGCAGTGGTGAACGCAACCGCCTACCTCGGATTTATCATTCAGGCGAAACAACGGATATTGCAGAAGTCGTTAATCAATTACAACAGCGCGAACCTGAAACACCCTTGGCCGCCATTGGTTTTTCACTGGGTGGAAATGTGTTGCTAAAATGGTTAGGTGAAACAGGAGAAAATAATCCGCTGACGGCTGCGATTGCAGTTTCTGTTCCCTTTGAATTATCTAAAGCGGCTTCTAAAATGAATCAGGGATTTTCTCGAGTTTATCAATGGCGATTGTTAACTTCTCTCTGCAAAAAAATAAAATGGAAATTCCAACATCAATCTGCACCTTTTGCTATCCCGCCATTAAAAATGTTACGTACATTACGTGATTTTGATGATCAAGTGACAGCGCCTTTGCATGGATTTGTTGATGGAGAAGATTACTATACTCGTTCTAGCAGTCGTCAGTACTTGCAGAATATTAAAGTGCCTACTTTATTACTGCAGGCAAAAGATGATCCGTTGGTGGGTGATGGATCCTTACCGTCGCAGCATGAGATGTCGACATCAGTGAAGCTTGAGCTGTGTGAGAAAGGAGGGCATGTTGGTTTTGTTGGCGGATCCTCTCCATGGAAATCATTTTATTGGTTAGAGCGACGTATTCCCTTATTTTTGCGACTGTATTTGTAATAGCTAGATACAAATTTTTTATCTTATTAATTATCAATTAATTGGATGTTTTTTTTGAAAATTAACACATTTTTGCATTTTCTTCTATACTTAGAAAAGATAAAAACTATTCAATGGTATCTATCTAAGGGGTCGTTATGTTTACCAATGAAAATTCACCGAAAATGAAGAAGTCTGCTACTGAATCACCATCCGTATCTCCGAGGACGTCGTCTTAATGTAGTGTAGTATAATGTAACAATTATAATTAGGAGATTCTAATGAAGACAGCATGCAAAAGTTGTATTCTTACTTATGTTGTTTTTTTCTTTTTATATTTTTTTTCAACCCTGGGTTATGCGGATCATGTGGAAGTCTACATGAATCCAACGCTAGGCCTTGCGGTGAGCGGTCCTCCTGAGTGGTATATGGAAATGAAAGATAATCCCTCTTCCCAAGCAAAATTTGCTTTCGAAAATCATCCTGCGTTGTTTGTTTTATTTTCTAAATATGATTTTAAAAACATAGCGAATTGGCCTAATCCTTTTGGCTCGGTGATACTTGTTTATGTGTTTCCTCCAGTGAATGCATCGGCTATGACATTACTCGATAATCACTATAATAAAAGCATCAGTCCAGCGCTCAGAGTCATTGAGCTTCCTCATGAGGTGAAATTAAATAATCAACTTTGGGCAGTTATGGTAGGCAAGAAAGTAAGCACGAGTCAGGGCATTACATTATATCAAGTGACTTACTTTACTCTCTATGCAAACGGCATTGTTCAAATTGAGGCTGCAATAACAGAAAAAGATTATCCTCAATATAGAAAACTATTAGATCAGTTTGTTTCTCAAATCATTTTTGATAGTAATAAAGATAGTTTGATGAGTAAAGTGATGTTGATGCGCGAGAAAAATAATAAATAATTGGACTATTCGTAACCTCGCCCCAGTGCCGTCATTGCGAGCGTGAGCGAAGCAACCTAGTCTTTTCAGAGCTGATTAGAACCATTTAGGTTTAAAAGCAGTGTTGAAAGACTGGGTTGCTTCGCTCGCGCTCGCAATGACGGCACTGGGGTGGGGTTATTGTTAGCCTGCCTTGACTAACAACAATAAAATATCCTGATCATCAATTTTATAAATCAATCGTAACGGCGAAACTGTTTCACTATACAATCCAGTCATTCCCCGCACTTTACTTGATCCAGGCGGGCGCGGATTCACTGAGAGCGCCTCAGCTAATTTGATCACTACTTTTTGTTGCTTGGCGGGTAACTGTTTAATTTGCTCCACGGCGATAGGTGCAATTTTAATGTGATAAGGTGTGGTCACAATTAGATGCCTATATCTTCTCTCAATTGGTCTAAAGTCATTGTCCCTACATTTCGCACTTCTTTCAAAGCATCAATCGCTTCGCGAAGATCATGTTTATCTTGCGCCTCTTGCAAGAGAACCAAATCTTCTAGTGGGATGATTGCCGCAATTTCTTGGCCGCGGCGGGTTAAAATAACTCGCTCTTTACTATGTACGACGCGATTAATTAAGTCCGTGAACTGTTCTTTTGCATCCACAGTATTCAAAACAGTGATTGCCATAATTCAAATTCCATTTTATTACAAGTTAGAATAAACCAAGCGGTGCAATCTCACACCGCTTAGTGACTGACTACGCGATGGAAACTTCCTTTTCCATTGACGTAGTATATTTACCAACAGCTGCGAGGCTGTTTAATTTCGTTCTTTCAAGAAAAGCGTTTTGCGCAGCAGTAATATTATTTTTATCGCCATGCCAAATTTTCATGGGATATTCTTGCAGAGCGCGCGCATAAGAGTAGCTTAAATTCCATGGTAATTGGGATGCATTCATTGCGTTAAGATGCGCAGTGGCTTCTTCTGGTGTTTGTCCACCTGATAAAAAGTTAATGGTAGGCACTGCAGCAGGCACATTGCGAAGTAAAGCGCTTAATGTTGCTTCTGCTACTTGTTGTGTGGTGGCTTTAGAAGAACATTTTTTACCGTTAATCACCATGCTGGGTTTTAAGACGATATATTCTAATTTAACTTTGTGTCTGTATAGCGCATTGAATACAGTGTGTAATACGCGCTCAGTCACTTCTGCACAACGTTCAATAGTATGGTCGCTATCGATTAAAATTTCAGGTTCAACGATAGGTACGATGCCATTAGCCTGACAGATGGCAGCGTAACGTGCTAAACCTTCCGCATTGGTTTTGGCAGCTAACATGCTTGGTGTATTAGCGGAAACGGCATAAACAGCACGCCATTTCGCAAAACAAGCACCCTTTGCTTTGTACTCTATTAACTTTTCATTTAAGCCGTCTAAACCTTGAGTGACTTGCTCATCCGCTGTGTTCGCCAGATTGATCAAGCCTTTGTCTACTTTAATGCCTGGCAAAATCCCAAGTGCCTTCAACTTTTCTGGGAATAAGGTGCCATCCAGTGTTTTTTGTGACAGTGTTTCTTCATGCAGGATAACGCCCGCTATGTAGTTGCTTAAATTGGGAGCTGTGATCAATAAATCACGATAAGCGCGACGGGTTTCTTCGGTTGATTCTGTATTAACTGCAGCCAAACGCTTGGTGATCGTAGCGGCACTTTCATCGGCAGCCAAGATACCTTTGCCTTTGATGGCTAGTTTTTTGATAGTGGCTTCTAATTCTTGAATGTTCGTGTCTTTGATGTTCATTGGGTTGGAGTCCTATGTCAAATTTGGATGCGGGAAGGGTAGCATATTTTTTTTTTGGAGGCGATAGAATCTCTTGGGTGGGTTGGTTTTTAATTACTATTTGTCCCCTCTTTGTGTTATTTCCGCGCAAATGCTTAGGGCGCCTCTCCCCTTGTGGGAGAGGTCGGCGCGATGTTTCACTCATAATAATAACTAATATGACTTAGCAAAAATAACCTTCTGTGAACTTTTATTACCGCTAAAAATACATTTACCTGCTTCAGGGTCATCCATCACTGGAATACATCGAATAGTCACATTCAAATCCTGCTTAATCTTAGCCTCCGTCTCAGGATTCCCATCCCAATGCGCTTCCACAAAACCACCTTCACTATGAGTGAAAAATTCATAAAAATCGGCTTTATTATCGATATGCACCGTATGCAGCTCACGAAAATCTTTAGCCCGCTTTAATAGCTTATCTTGTAATTCACTGAGCTGATTTGCAATAGTCTCCAAAAACTCATCTCTGTTTTGACTGAAGCGTTCCTTATATTCCAAATCCCGCCGCCCCACAAATACCGCATTATTTTGACATTCTTTTTGCCCTACTTCGACACGGAACGGAACCCCTTTTTTAACCCAACTCCACGCCTTTTCACCACCTGTTAAATCACGCGTATCTATTTCCACAACTAAGCGTCTATCGTCATAATAGACTTGCCGTAACTCCTGCGCCAATTGTTCGCAATACGCTAAAATCTCTGCGCGTTGTTCTTTATGCAGGATAGGCAAAATCACCACATGCACCGGCGCTAATTTAGGCGGTAACACCAAACCATTATCATCACTGTGCGTCATGATTAATCCGCCAATCAAGCGTGTTGAAACTCCCCATGATGTTGTATACGCAAACTCTTCTTTGCTCTCGGTGCCTAAAAATTTAATGTTAAATGCTTTTGCAAAATTCTGGCCCAGAAAATGCGAGGTACCTGCCTGCAAGGCTTTCTTATCCTGCATCATGGCTTCAATAGTATAGGTATTCACAGCACCCGGAAAACGCTCGCTCGCTGTTTTTTCACCTTTGATAACAGGCATTGCCATATAATCCTCAGCAAATCGTGCATAAAGATCAAAAATTTTCAGCGCTTCATTTTGTGCCTCTGTTGCATTCGCATGCGCAGTATGACCTTCTTGCCATAAAAATTCTGATGTACGTAAAAACATCCGTGTACGCATTTCCCAGCGCATCACATTCACCCATTGATTCACCAGCATAGGCAAATCTCTATAAGATTGAATCCAGCGTGAAAACGCTTCACCAATAATAGTTTCAGATGTAGGACGGATAATATAAGGTTCTTCCAGCGGGCTACCCGGTACTAATTTACCGTCAGCGTCATGCACAAGACGACAATGCGTTACGACGGCGCACTCTTTAGCAAACCCCGTCACATGCTCTGCTTCTTTTTCTAAAAAACTCGCAGGAATCAAGAGAGGGAAATACACATTTTTATGCCCTGTGGCTTTGAGCTGTTCATCAATAACACGTTGCATATTTTCCCACAGTGCATAGCCCCACGGTTTGATCGTCATGCACCCGCGTACGGGCGACACTTCCGCAAGGTCTGCCGCTTTAATGATTTGCTGATACCATTCAGGATAATCTTCTGCGCGTGTAGGTGTGATTGCTGTTTTAGTGTTTTGTTTAGTTGAGTTCATCGAATACCTGCTGGCTATGCCCGTTAACTTTTACCTTGCGCCAAATGGCGCGAATAATACCTTTTTCATCAATTAAAAATGTAGAGCGTTGAACCCCTAAAAAGCTACGGCCAAATAAACTTTTTTTATTGATCACGCCATAAGCTTCACAAATATCGCCGTTTTCATCAGCTAGCAAAGTAAAGGGCAATGTATATTTTTGTTTAAATTTTTGGTGTTGTTCCGGGCTGTCTTTTGAAATACCTATAATTTCCGTATTCTTATCGCTGAAACTTTGTAAGCTATCACGAAAATCACACGCCTCTCGTGTACAACCAGGCGTATTGTCTTTGGGGTAAAAATATAAAATAACATTCTTGCCGCGAAAATCGGCTAATGAAACTTTATGATGCTGATCTGAAAGCAAGCTGAAGTCTGGAGCTTGATCGCCTATTTGGAGTGTCATACATTTCTCGGTAAATGTGAGAGGTAGAGTATAGATGAAATGAGAGGGAATAAAAAAGGGGGATCTGATTGTTTCTCAAGTCATCCCGCATGAATAGGCGGGATGATAGAGAAAATGCAATGATTATTTAGCTAATTCATTGCCTACGAGAGCGCCGCCAACAGCACCTATACCCACGCCTACTGGGCTGCCGCCTGACACAGCGCCACCAAGAACGCCACCGACCACACCACCGCCTACTATGCCAGCTGTTTGTTTTTGTCCGGTTGTACAAGCTGTGAGTCCGGTGAGTGAGATTATTAATATCATTGCTAGTAATTTTTTCATTTGGGCTTTCCTCCTGAAAATGTGTGATATCACTCAATAACTGTAGCAGGTTTTGAGAAGGGCGAGGGGCAGGGAAAGCCTAACTTGCTGAATAAATGGAGTTATTAAATTTGCAATGATGATGTATTTATCAAGCTGATTTGGTGAATGCTGCGCTTAGAGCAACGAAACTTGATACTGGCCTTGATGTTGCACACTTAAGTGCTGCCACATCCAAGGAAGGTACTCTAGAATGTGCTCATCGAGCTGCCACGGTGGATTGATAATCGCCATACCAGAGCCATTTAAGTGTAAGGGACTGTTCTCAGGGTAGATGCTAAGCTCAGCAATAAGAATAGGCTTCTGGATAGTTTCTTTCAAAGAACGATGAAAGTGATCAATTGTCACCCTATCCTTGATAGGATACCAAATAGCATAAACCCCCGTCGCAAACCGTTTTAATGCCATAGGCAGCGCTAAGGCAAGATCCGCTAACTCATTAGGCCGCTCATAGGGCGGGTCGATTAAAATTAATCCTCGACGTTCTTTAGGAGGCAAAAACGCCTTGAGCCCTTGATAACCATCCAGCAAATGCACGCTAGCTTGCTTAGTGCCAGCAAACTCTCTTCTCAATAATTGATATTCCTGGGGGTGTAGCTCAGTCAATATCATCCGATCTTGAGGACGTAAAAAATAACGCATGATGGAAGGTGAGCCTGGATAATAGCGTAGCGATGAAAGCTTCGAGCCTGAGAAGCGAGCATTCATTTTTTGTACGCAGCTAAGATATTGGTGAATTAAAGTGGGTACGTTATTTTCATGAAATATTTTTGCAATGCCAGATTCAAATTCGAGGCTTTTTTGTGCAGTCTCTGCAAATAAATCATAATAACCCGCACCCGCATGCGTATCTAGATAACAGATAGCCGTATTTTTTTGTAATAAGGATTTAATAAGCGAAACCAAAATGGCATGTTTGAAGATATCAGTAAAACTTCCAGCATGATATCCGTGGCGATAATTCATAGTAATGTTAATCCCATAATGGGTAATGTTCTAAATTAATGTCTTCAGCAAAAAAAGTTTTTGTTCCTGCAGAAAAAGATTCCGTGTAATCGGAGACATAAAAGTGCTTGCTGCCAACACCATCAGGATTGAGTAAATGATCTTTTGCTAATCGGCTTTTTATCGCTTGCGCCACGATGTCTGATGGATCAATCACTTTAGTTTTATTTTTAAAATACCTTTCAATGTTTTCTTTAATAATGGGGTAATGAGTACAAGCGAGAATTAAAACATCCAGGTCTTTTAAAGTGGAATGGGATAAATATTCCTCGAGCAGGCTGTCAATCACTTTCTTATTTCCAAATTCTTCAATGGCGGCTGCAAGTAAATTAGTCGCAAGAGAATTTAACTGTATATCACAATTTAGCTTATCAATTTTTTTCTTATAGACGTTAGAGTTAACGGTTTGACGCGTGCCAATTAAGCCAATGCGATGATGTGCATGGTGCGTTTGAATATAATGAATCATTGGGTCAATCACATCCATGACGATGGCTTTGTCGGCCACATATTCTTTGACTAATTCATAAGCGGCAGACGTTGCAGAATAGCAGGCAATCACGATAAGTTTGCATTGTTGCTGAAGTAACATATCAGCAATTTTGACAGAATACGCTTGAATCGCGCTTGTTGATTTGTCACCGTAAGGAAGATGCGTTGTGTCCCCAAAGTAAATAATGTTTTCGCTAGGTAACTGATTCACAATAGCGCGAGTCACAGTTAGCCCACCAATGCCGCTATCAAAAATGCCTATGGGTTGTGTTGCCGAATGTTTTATCATAGTGAGTTAGTCTATATAAGTAAATTGTTGTGCTTGCTCATACTCTTCCGGAGTGTTGATTTCCAGTGTTGTATCTTCCGTTAAGCAAACTCGTATTTTATATCCGTGTTCCAGAGCGCGCAATTGTTCGAGCGCCTCAATTTTTTCCAGCGGTGTTTGTTCCAAGGATTGATAAGTCATTAGAAAGTCACGGCGAAAAGCATATAGGCCGATATGATGATAAACCGGTGCGTGGCGTTCTTCAGTGCGAAAATAAGGAATAGGCGAGCGGGAAAAATACAGTGCATTGCGATGGATGTCCGTAATGACTTTGACCGCACCCGGCAGCATGTAATTGGTTTGTATATCCAGAGGATGTGCGAGCGTTGTCATGTCGGGCGATTCACCTTGAAGATAAGGGGATACGAGTTGCTCTAGCATGCGTGGTTTGATGAAAGGCTCATCGCCTTGCAAGTTAATCACCACATCCGCTTCTGGGTGATGCAGAGCGACCGCCGCTACACGATCAGACCCTGTAGGGATGGCAGGATCCGTCATCATCACTTTGCCGCCAATGCCTTGAATAAGGGAGGCAATTTCGTCGCTATCTGTTGCGACAATGACATCACTGATGACCTTGCAGCGGGATGCATTTTCATACACCCATTGGATCATGGGCTTACCTTGTATGGGCAGCATAGGCTTACGTGGTACACGTGTGGAACCGATTCGGCTAGGGATTACGCAAAGAATTCGCAAGGGGTGTGCTCCGGTAAGGCTAAAATTTTGCTTATATTATATGAAATGGGGGGGAAGTGCTATTGTCGCTAGGGTCTATTGGTTTGGGTTTAGTCGTGAACGTGAACGTGAACGTGCCCGAGCCCGTCTTTTCCTTACGTATATCTGGGAAAAGACGGGCTCGGGCACGTTCACGATTGGAGCAGGAAGGACTTATTTCTTATGAGTATGTGCTTTAGTCGTGTTCGCACCATTCATCTCTTTTGTCATAGAAGCATTCTGCATTTGTGCATTGTGCATTTGCGCCATGTTGACATAGTAAATTTCTTTCCAGATCATAACGCCAAGATAAAAGCTACAAAGAAGAGAAAGCGTTGAGACAACCATAACAATAAACCCAACCACTCTGCCCAGGCTCGTGCCAGCCCCTGTATGACGGGATGCAAAGATATATAAAGCAGCGCCTGCTGCTAATGATAGCAGTCCTAATGCAAATGCCGCGTGTATTAAAAACATCATAAAGGTGATTCTCCCTGTTAAATTAAAAAAAAACATAGAAAAACAGTATACCGTTTTTTTGACAGCATGTTGCTACATATTGTGAAATATAATATAAGTGTTGGGTTATAACTCATTTATGCATTTATCGAACCTGAGCCCGAAAAAGATAATGCAATTTATTGAATACTTATTATTTTAATTTTGCCAGTCTGGTATATTATTGGCACCCACATTCCCAAAAACCTGGCAATACTCCGATGTGCTCATACAAGGATTTTTGCCGGCGTTAACGTCTGCGCACTCGCAGGTATTGAGTGATTGCGAGCAAGAGTTCTGTTGGCAGCTCGATTGATAGCTGTCACCACAACCGCCGCTGCCACCGCAGCCAAAAGAATAACTATAAGCAAATAGACTGAAAGATGTGATAAAAACGAGAAGTGCTGTTTTCATGTCGTGATCTCCCTATGTTGGTTTAAAACCTATAGGTGCAAGGTGTACTTGTTTATTATACCACTGGGTTTGGGTTTAAATTCGCCTCGTTTTGTATCAATTAATTTAATTCAGGTCTGATATTGATCCTTGATAGCAATTCAGCAAATGGGATTGTCTTAATCGTGCCCTTGGCTTCAACCCTCGTCATTGCGAGC
>DHJK01000137.1:958-5429 GCA_002404295.1 Legionellales bacterium UBA4722 | reverse complement strand
GCGAAGCAACCTAGTCTTTTCAGCGCTGATTAGCAGCATTTAAGCTCACAAAAGCAGCATTGAAAGACTAGGTTGCTTCGCTCGCGCTCGCAATGACGAGGGTTGAAGGTGCGGCCACGAGCAAGATTAAGATGGAGTCATTCGCTGGCGCGAATTAAGAAGGAGAGATGATGCTCGCAAGTGCCTTAACCCATAACGGATAATCATTAAGACAAGGTATAAAAATAAACTCACACCCCCCGCTTAGTAGCCATTGCTCCCGCGCTCGAATATTAATCTCCTCTAATGTTTCTAAGCAATCCGCAACAAAAGAAGGAGAGACTATAGCAATACTTTTAATGCCTTGCTGCCTAAGATCATTCAAAACAATATCCGTATAAGGCTTAATCCACGGCGTGCGACCCAATCGCGACTGAAAAACAACTTGATATTGATTTGGTTCCAGTTTCAGTGCAGTTGCTAATAAATGAGATGTCGCATAACACTGTGCACGGTAGCAATAAAGATTGTCATTAGTGATCTTAGGGCAAGCATGTAGCCTATCGCATTTTGCTTTACAACCACTTTTATCAATATGCCGTTCTGGTAAGCCGTGATAACTAAATAAAATCAACTCCGGCTTTTTATCACCAATATTTTTTTTGATGACGTCAGCATAAGATTGAATAAATCCAGTATGGTTGTAGAAATCATTAATGATTTTTATTTTAGGCATATTCCATTGATTAGCTAATGCGTGGAGTAATTTGGCAATAGCCGAGCCCGTAGCCGCAGATGAATAATGAGGAAACAAAGGAATGGCGATGAGCTGATTGCAATGTTTGAGATTGTTTAGCGCAGCTTGAATAGAAGGATTGCCATAACGCATTGCAACTGCAACTTGGTAATCAGAGCCTAATTCTGCAGCTACAGCGCTTTGTAATTTTTGAGAATTCACTAGTAAAGGTAACCCGTTCGTCATCTCAATTTTTTGGTAAGCACGAGCCGTTTTTTTGCAGCGAAAGGGCACAATTAAGAGATTGGTTAAAATCCAGCGTGGCACTGCCGGCAAATCGATGACGCGAGGGTCATTTAAAAATTCTGTTAAATAGCGGTAAACAGATGAGAGGCTGCTGCTGTCTGGCGTGCCTAGATTGATTAATAAAACTCCAATTTTGCTCATGTAACCTGCTCTTATCATGGGGTGATGATAAGAAGTTTACCTTATTTTATAACACAAATCTGTTCAAATGTTGACTTCAAAAGAGGTGCGTGGCATAGTTGGCGCGATTTTAAAACAACATAGAAACGAGGAGAGGATATGCAATTTTCAAAAAATATAGTAAAACAAGTGATGATGTTGATACCTGCGAGCGTGTTTGCAGTATTGGCAACCGGTTGTGCGTCGATCGTTAACGGCCAGAATCAGCCAGTTTCTGTGTCTACAGGCCAAGTACAAGGCGCGACTTGTGCGCTGCAAAACAATAAAGGAAAATGGTTTGTGCCAAGCACACCCGGAAGTGTTACTGTGCAACGCAGTTATCAAGATTTAACTGTAGATTGTCAGAAAAAAGGGTATGCTCCAGCAGATCAAAAAGTAGCATCCAAAACAAAAGGCATGGCATTTGGTAATCTAGTGTTTGGGGGTGTTATAGGAGCGGGTGTAGACATGGCTGATGGTGCAGCTTATGACTATCCTAACGAGATCAATCTTAATTTGAATAAAAAGGCATAACTCAGATTGTTAATGCCATAAGGAATATTAGGTGTCAGCAAAAAAAATAATACACGAATCGAGTTTAGCAAATGGTCTTAGAATAATAGTCAAGGAAGACCATCGTGCGCCTGTCGCAATTATGCAGGTTTGGTATAAAGTGGGCTCCAGCTATGAAGCGAATGGTTTAACCGGTGTTTCTCATGCGCTGGAGCACATGATGTTTCGTGGCAGCAAAAAATATAGCGGTACGAAATACGATGAAATCATCACCGAAAACGGTGGTCAGAACAATGCATTTACGAGTCATGACTATACGGCCTATCATCAATTTATCGCGAGTGATAAATTAGAAATCTGTTTTCAGCTTGAAGCGGATCGTATGCATCAACTTTTGTTGACAGAGAAGGATTTCAAAAAAGAAATTTCAGTAGTGATGGAAGAGCGGCACATGAGTATCGATGACAATCCGGAGAGTCGTGCTTATGAGCGATTTATGGCTGTCGCGCATGTTGCCAGTCCTTATAGACATTCTATTATTGGCTGGATGGATGATTTGAAACAGATGACGGTTGCAGATCTTAGACAGTGGTATAAGACTTGGTATGCGCCTAATAATGCTATTATTGTCGTAGTGGGTGATGTTCAGCCTAAACAAATTCAAGCGTGGACTAAAAAGTATTTTGGTTCTCTCAAGCGATCCGTTATTCCTGTAGTGAAGCCACAAAATGAAGTGTTGCCATTAGGTACACGCAGTGTGACGGTTCAAGTACCTGCTAAATTACCTTGGCTTTCATTAGGCTATAATACCTCGGTGCTTAAGACGCTCACTAAAGATAAAAAATGGGAAGCGTATGCTTTGTCAGTAGCAAGCGGAGTGTTAGGAATCAATAGTAGCTGTAGATTACAAAAAAATATTATTCGAAAAAAACAAATCGCAACGAGCGCATATGCACATTATTCAGCATTTGATCGTCTTGATAATGTGTTCGCACTGGGGCTCACACCCACCAATATGCAGAGTGTAGAGGAATGTAAAAAAGCATTATTGCAAGAAGTAGAAGATCTCCAGACAAAACTAGTAAGTAACAAAGAGTTGGAGCGTGTAAAGACAGCTTGGTTTGCCTCTGAAGTGTTTGGTAAAGACTCTCTTTTCAATCAGGCGCATGAAATTGGCATGTTAGAATGCGTGGGTCTCTGCTGGGCTGAGGCCGATCGTGATGTGATAAAGAAGATACAAGCGGTCACGCCCAAGCAAGTCAAAGAGGTGGCATTAAAATATTTGGTTCCCGAAAGATTGACCATTGGCATTCTTGAGCCATTAGAAATTAAGGCACACTAATCATGAAAAAAAAATCATTACCCGTAAAATCAATTGTTCCTATTCAGTATTGGGAAAGCAAAAATGGGGCGAAAGTCTATCTAGTCAAGCGATCAGAAATCCCTGCTGTTAATATCGATATTTTTTTTAGAGCCGGCTCATCTTTAGATGGTAAAAAATTCGGATTATCCAGTATTACCAATGCCATGCTGAACCAAGGTACCGCGTCGTTAGATGCAGATGAAATAGCGGATAAATTCGCCGATGTAGGTGCGCAACTTAGAATTTCTTCTGGGCGAGACAGTGGTTCATTTGGTTTAAAGTGCTTGTCAGAAAAAAAATATTTTACTTCGGCATTTAAACTGTTTTTAGAAATTTTGCGTTCCATCAATTTTCCTGAGCATGCTTTTCAACGCAGACAAAAGCAGACACTCAGTGTGCTGCAAATGCATGAACAAACGCCAAATAGTATTGCGAAAGATGCGTTTTATGGCGCGCTATATGGGGAGCATCCTTATGCGCATCAAGTCGAAGGCACAAAGAAAAGTGTTATGGCATTAACGCGAGACGAAGCAGCGCATTTTTATAAAAAATATTATGTGATTAGTAATGCCACTATCATCATCGTGGGTGATATTAGCAGGCAGGATGCTGAAAAAAGAGTGGATGAAATAGCAAAAAATCTCGCTCAAGGTGAAGAAGCACCCATGATCGAACGTGCAGAGCCGTCTAAGAGCCATGGCGAAACTCGTATTAAATTTCCATCGGAGCAGAGTAATGTCTGGATGGGGCAATTAGGCATGAGTATTCATGATCCTGATTATTATGCGATGCGTATAGCGAATGATATTTTAGGCGGCTCTTCAATCACCTCGCGGTTGTTTACCCAGATTAGAGGTGAGCATGGCTTGGTTTATGGTATCAGCAGTGGATTTCAATTTTCTGATGCGACAGGTCCGTTTTTGATTCATTTTGCGACGCAAAATTCCACGGTTAAAAAAGCGTTGAGCTTAACGCAGTCAATTTTGCGTGAATATGTGAGCAAAGGCCCAACTAAAAAAGAATTCATGCTTGCAAAGCAAAAAATCAATAATGAGTTTCCGCTATCTATAGCAACCAATCAGGATATTACTCAGTATTTAATACAAATAGGGTTTTATAAGTTGCCTATAGATTATATTGATACCTATCAAGCGAATATTGCGGCGGTGAGTTTGGATGAAGTGAGGACTGCGCTGAAGAAGCATATCAAACCTGATGAAATGATTAAAATTATTGTGGGTTCTTAGATAAATCCTGATCTTGCTGCCGTCATTGCGAGCTGAGGTATCTCTACGAAATTTGCTTGAATCGACGTCGTCATTGCGAATCAAAAACTAGAAACAGAAAACTCATAATCGATAATGTCTAAAACATGGAAATGTTCAATATTTATTTATCCGGAGGAATAAGCTATC
>DHJK01000137.1:460-837 GCA_002404295.1 Legionellales bacterium UBA4722 | reverse complement strand
TTTATCCGGAGGAATAAGCTATCATAGTGATCCTTCCCTGCTGAGCTTTTATAGAGCCTTAGCTTTGGAAGCTAGTAAAGATTAACTTGAGGATTAAAAAAATTGTGCCTAAATAAAATAAAAATAAATATTTTTTTGCTTTCATTGATTTTTGCTCAGGCGGCATTTGCAGCTTTTAGCAGCAATTATGAGATTAAAGGTGATGATATCTATAATTTAACCATACAAGACGTGCATTTTATTAAAGGTAACAATAAAATTCGTATTGAAAAATCTTATCAAAAAGCTAACTTTTTTCACTCTCCTGGATTTACTATAATAAAAGATGCCGCAGATTCATCTACCGATGCGGACTATGCTGTTTTTTACATTAAAAT
>DHJK01000137.1:0-258 GCA_002404295.1 Legionellales bacterium UBA4722 | reverse complement strand
GGTTACGACGATCAAAATTATTGCGAACTTGATAATTTGATCGTTGACAAAAATGGGTATAGTTCTTTTATAAATTGGCCTAAGTGTCAGGGTAATATTGCATGTGTAGGAATGCAGCAAGAAAGGGAATTTCCAATCCCTATGCTTCGAGCACTTGATTCTATTCCTATACTTGGCCCTCTATTTAACGAACCAGAGTGTTATTTAATCTTTGCTAAAAGTCTGTCTCTTATACACATCTCCGAGCCCACGAGACGG
>DHJK01000111.1:401-2980 GCA_002404295.1 Legionellales bacterium UBA4722 | reverse complement strand
ACACAGTTATTTAAACACTACCCACGCGGTGCGTGGGTTTTTTCATCGTTTTCGATAGTATAAGCCAGATAAAATTTCCGTATGTCCTCAAGTCGTAATCCCAAAACCACGACCAAACTCCTTGCTTATTTTCAATTAATGATGCTTTCATAAATTTACTGTTTCTTATTTGCATATAGTTAGTATGTCTTCCGGTTTTCTTGCAATATAATGTGGTTGTTGCCGTGTAAGGATTTTCTCTGAATTAAACCCCCATGTGACAGCGATAGAATATACATCACACTCTTTTGCTGCTTCTATATCACGCGTTTCATCACCAATATAAAATGCTTGTGATTTATCTATCTTATAAGCTTTAAGGATTTTTCTTAATATACGCTTTTTCCCGAAATAACTTGATTCAATATGGATGAAGTTAAACAAGTGTTGCATTTTATTACATATCAACCATTCTGTGACGTTTTCTGATGAATTGGATGTTAAAATGCCCAGAGGAATCTTCATGTCATGAAGCTCATGAAGTATTTCAGGAATATTTTTAAAAGGCAGTAATGCTTGCATTTCGCTGCACATATACTTTCTTGCGCGGCGCAACACGCTTGGGATTTTATAAATGGGAATTTCTAAGTATTTAATAAGCTCTCTTGATGTTAAATCTCTCAAGCTATCTATTTCATTATCGCTAATTTTTCGGAAATTAAATTCATCGGCCAATAAATTAAGTTTATCCATTGCGGAACGAAAGCTATCAACCAATGTACCATCAAAATCAAAGATCAGATGAATATTATTTTTCATAAAATTCAATCATTCTATTTATACCCACAATTAAAGTTTTGCTGTTAAAAAAACTTCTGATCTCTGCTCTATTTTGACCTTATGTTTTTCGATATAACTTGATATTTCACTCAACGGGTCTGTGGCAAGTAATTTTCTCCAACCTTGTACATTCAAAGGGCCATTCTCACGAATTTTTTGTTGTATTGCCGACAACACTTGCGAATCAATATTGATAAGCATTTTCATAGGACCATCTGACGAAGCAGTAATCCAATTAACACGTTCACTTCTAAATTTTTCATAATGAGATAGTGCATCTTCTACAGGGAAATGTTTAAGTAATTCGGACAGCGCAATAACATCCTCAAGCGCACAAGCAGCACCTTGTTGCAACATAGGGGAACAGCCATGCCCTGCATCACCAATCAGCGCCACTCGACCTGACGTAAATAATGGCTGTGGTACTGATCGCAGCCGACCAGGAATAATAAATTGATTGTCGGGTAATATTTCCAGCATAGTTTTAGCTATCCCGCCATACTGACCAAATTGCTTGATTAAAGCACTTCTGTGATCAGCATATTTTAAGTTTAAGTTTTCAGGCTCAAAAGCATGTGCATAACAATAGATTCATCTTTTCCAATTGGATAAGCCATAAAAATATCACGAGCACCCAACATATAAGTTGGCTGTAAATCATGGGTAGGATATTTGCATGTCCAGCGCCAGATCGTTACTCCAAGATCAGTGAGTGGGGTATCAGCAAAAGCGAGTTGCCGCACATGTGACTTAATACCATCAGCACCAATCACTGCACTAAACTCTTCTTCTTTAAGCTCAGGATTATTAAACTTTACGAGAACACCATTTTTCGTCCGAGTGATTTGATTAATTGTTGTGCTGAAATGAATGGCGCCATCAACACCCTCGCGTAAAATATCATGAAACTTATGGCGGTGGAGAGCCACAAATCGATCTGTATTTAATGGTTCAACCAGTAATGAGGCTTCACTTAAAGTTGTTCCAGTTGAATCAGTATAAATAATCTTATTTACTTGATGGGTATGTTGATCGACATTGTTCCCTAGCCCCATGTACCGAAGGGCTTTTACTGCATTAGCTGGTAGGGCAATACCTGCACCATCTGTCGATAAATGAGTTCTTTTTTCAATTATCTTAAAAGGAATATGCAATTTTTTTAGTTGTCTTGCGAGACCTAAACCTGCAATCCCTGCACCTGAAATGAGTATTTTCTTTGTTGGCATAAGTGACCTTCTAAACATAACTGTGCTCCATTATTATTGGGGCTGATTGTATAGAATTATGGTTTATGAGAGCAAGTTAACTTTCATTCTTGTGTCGTTTAGTAGAATGGTTATTTGTATGGCACGCCTTCTAATACATTTTCCCCTTTTACTTTATTAAATGGGAAACATTCAGCTCTCATGAAATTCAAGGAGATATCGCCCTATATCATATTCATGAGTCGCCGAAGAGTCTTTTTATGATCTGCAAATGCTATTTGTGCCCGCCGTGTTTCCAAGCTTCTTCCTCCATGTTTATGCGGAAGCGGGAAGCGGAAGCGGGTCAGGCTTGCGCAATTGTACTTTCAATATGACATCTAATAGCATCGAACTCACTATCATCAGACATCGACGGTCTATTCAACCCTCGCGAAAATGTAGACACATCACGATTAAAGTAAATTGCTATATCAGTCAGGTTGGCCACCTTGAAATAGATAACAAGCTTGGCGATCATGAGCCTTATTTTTGAGAGCAATCGTTTCTGGGAGCGCA
>DHJK01000111.1:0-217 GCA_002404295.1 Legionellales bacterium UBA4722 | reverse complement strand
ATAAGCAGTTGTTTCCTGGTTCTTATTATATGTAAGCAAATCAAACACAAATTGTGATGTGAGCCAGTGGATTTTAGATTGTCCTAAATAGGCAAGATGACTGCTCCATGGGTAATCAAGAAGGTTTACTACCATATTTGCGCGTAGAGGATTTAAGTGAATATATCGAACTAACTGTAACAAATAGCTATCTGCATCCACTATCAAAGCCTTATAA
>DHJK01000215.1:26265-26589 GCA_002404295.1 Legionellales bacterium UBA4722 | reverse complement strand
GGGGAAATTTTTACGACTAGAGGTACATATTTATTATTATTTTTTAAAATACAGCGCTTGCTCTGCTTTTAATGTACGCAATAAATTTTGCAGTAATTCGCCGTGTTGCAATTGGCGTAAGTTTTCTGTGTTAGGGGAGGAGACATTGATTGTGATATAGCTCGCATAGGGAATCACTAAGCGTAACGAATAAAGATAGTCTTCTACTGCATTTTCAATAACGGTCGCTTTGTTTTTGCCTATGTTAATGCCTAAAATGCCTTTGAATTTTGTTTTTTTCAGCTGTTCTACGAGGTACTCAACGCCTTTATTGTTAAAACCCAT
>DHJK01000215.1:25715-26135 GCA_002404295.1 Legionellales bacterium UBA4722 | reverse complement strand
ACGCCTTTATTGTTAAAACCCATCCGGTTTATGATGGCTTCTTGTTGGGGCAAACGAAATAAACGAGGCTTTAGATTGCCTGATTGTGGTCTAGGTGTGACAGTGCCTACTTCAATAAATCCAAAACCAAGTGCTGCGAGCGCATCTATGTATTCGCCATTTTTGTCTAAGCCTGCGGCTAAGCCTATTGAGTTAGGGAATTTTAAACCCATCACTTCTTTGGGTGATGAATGGGAGGCTGGCAGCAGCTTGGTTAATTTTAATTTTTGAGCTAGGCGTAATGCTTTCAAGGTAAAATCGTGCGCTTTCTCAGGAGAAAGACAAAACAATAGTTTTCTAATAAGTGCATAACACATAATGATTTCTCTCGCTTTAATAATTACAGACTTACTTAGAACGCACCTCTCCCCTTGTGGGAGA
>DHJK01000215.1:13230-25585 GCA_002404295.1 Legionellales bacterium UBA4722 | reverse complement strand
GGGAGAGGTGTTCTAAGCAGCTTCAGCTCTGAGATGCTAAGTAACCACAGCTCTAATAGTCTGAGCAGCTACAGCTCCGATGTCCTAAGCAACTACAACCCCGCCACAAAACTTGCAATCAACCACTTCGTACCCACTTTTTCAAACCGCACTTGAATCCGCGCATGCTCCCCACGTCCTTCATATTGCAACACCGTCCCTTCACCAAACTGATGATGCGTTACCCGCTGCCCAATCTGCATACTGCCATCATTATCCGCCATAAATTGTCTAGATAGAGCAGGGGAGGACGATGAATAAGATTGTTGCTGTTGCGGACGCGAAACCGTAGTAGTCAAACGCGACTCCTCTTTAAACTCTTCCGGAATTTCCGCCAAAAACCGCGAAGCGCGATGATACTCTTCTTTACCATACAATCGTCTCACAACAGCATACGTGATATACAATTTTTGCATCGCACGCGTCATACCCACATAACATAAACGACGCTCTTCTTCTAACCCACCCGGCTCATCAGTCGATCTCTTAGTCGGAAAAAGACCTTCTTCACAGCCAGATAAAAATACCAACGGAAATTCCAAACCTTTAGCAGAATGCAACGTCATCAACTGCACACAATCCGAAGAATCACCTGCCTGATTATCGCCTGATTCCAACGCCGAATAAGATAAAAACGCAGCCAACGGTGGCATCTCTTCTTCCAATTCATTCGCATCAAACTGCTGCGCAGCATTAATTAATTCATCCAAGTTTTCTAAACGTGTTAAACCTTTTTCACCTTTTTCTTTACGATAATGCTCAATCAAACCACTATTCTGAATAACATGCTCTGTTTGTTCGAACAAGGCGAGTCCTTTGGTATCTTGATCCAGCGTCGTGATCAGCTGAATAAATGCTTGTAATGCGTTAGCTGCACGCGCAGGAAACACTTGCTGCTCTAACAACACTTCTGCCGCACGCCATAACGATGTGCTATTTGCAACCGCATGTTCACGCAGCATATCAATAGTACGATCCCCAATACCGCGCGTGGGCGTATTCACAATTCGCTCAAAAGCAGCATCATCATTTCTGTGCGCAATCACACGCAGATAAGCCAATGCATCTCTAATTTCCGCGCGATCAAAGAATCGTAATCCACCATAAACCCGATAAGAAATACCAGATTGCATTAATGCTTCTTCAATCACACGTGATTGCGCATTAGAGCGATATAAAATGGCAGCACTATTTAATGAATGGCCTTTAGCATGCCAATCTTTAATACGACCGACTACATACCGCGCTTCATCTAAATCATTGAACCCAGCATAAACTGTAATACGTTCGCCATCTGCACCTGCTGTCCATAAATTCTTACCCATGCGTCCTGAGTTATTCTCAATCAACGCATTAGCTGATTTCAAGATAACACCTGATGAGCGATAATTTTGCTCTAAGCGAGTCGTTCTCGCCCCAGGAAAATCCTTGCTAAACCGCTGTATATTTTCAATCTTGGCACCGCGCCAACCATAAATAGATTGATCATCATCACCCACAATCATGACGCTATTATTTTTTCCTGCTAATAACCGCACCCAAGCATATTGAATCGTATTGGTATCTTGAAACTCATCAACTAAAATACAACGAAAACGTGATTGATATTGCGCTAAAATATCCGGATGCGTTAACCACAACCGATGTACCTTCAATAATAAATCCGCAAAATCAATTAATCCTGCACGTTGACACGCTTCTTCATACGCGCGATAGATACGAATCATCACTTTAGTAGTAGGATCGCCATAATCAGGAATCTGGTGCGACTCCAACCCTTCATCTTTTTTTCCATTAATAAACCATTGCGCTTTTTTAGGCGGCCACCGATCTTCATCCAAACTGAGTGCGGCCATACAACGACGCACAATACGCAACTGATCATCAGAATCAGCAATTTGAAACCCTTCAGGTAAACTCGCCTCATTCCAATGCAACCTAAGAAAGCGATGCGCAAGACTATGAAATGTACCCACCCACATGGCTTTAGCCGAAGCACCCACCATCGTTTCAATACGAGAGCGCATTTCATGAGCAGCTTTATTGGTAAACGTCACCGCTAAGATATTATAAGGCGACAACCCTTCATTTTCGATCAACCAGGCAATACGATGGACCAAGACCCGCGTCTTGCCACTACCAGCCCCCGCCAAAATTAATTGATGACATAAGGGTGCCGAGACAGCATCGCGCTGGGCGTCGTTGAGAGAATCGAGTAAGATGGTCGTTTTCATAACCGGCTATTCTATAGAAAAGTAGTAACTATGACCAAACCTAATTATCAAAATGCACAATTCATGTTGAGTGTCGCGGGCTTAGAACAACTTCCGCCAGATGAAGGCGTGGAGGTGGCGATTGTAGGCCGCTCAAATGCAGGAAAATCCAGTGTACTCAATATGTTGACCCAGAATAAAGGCTTAGCGCGCGTCAGTAAAACACCGGGGCGTACGCAGCTTATAAATCTATTTTCATTGGATGATCAACGGCGACTTGCGGATCTGCCGGGGTATGGCTATGCCAAGGTGCCGGAGGAGGTTAAAAGGAAGTGGCAACGGTTGTTGGATGCTTATTTGCGCAGTCGGGAGTGTTTGCGAGGGCTAGTGTTAGTGATGGATATTCGGCATCCACTGAAGGAGTTTGATGTGAATATGCTTCATTGGTGTAGTGAATCAGCGTTGCCGGTGCATATTTTATTGAATAAGGCGGATAAATTATCGCATAGTGCGGTGACTAAGACATTGCAGGAAGTAACTAAAAAAATTGCCAGTTATCCTAATGAGACCACGGTGCAGTCGTTTTCTACTCTTAAAAAGATAGGATTAGATGCACTGCAGACGAAATTAGGTGAGTGGTATTCTTAAAGGAGTGTAAGTCGAGGTTGCTTTAGGCAACCTCGGATAGAAGACTGCAATCCATCTAGGAGCTGTTGACAATAGACTATCCCAACACATTAATTAATAATAATTATATTCCAATTAGCGTAGAACAAAACACCTCTCCCACTTTTCATTGATATGAGCCGCCTGAAATAAATTAAATTAGTGCAATTATAGATCAACTTATGGTATGATGCTCACCTTGGTAACAAATTGCCTATACCGGAGTTCACTCATGCCCGCACACTTAGAAAGAGAAGAAAAAAAACCTGAATTTCCTTGGTTTCAAAGTATGGAAGTGGCTCCTGCTGATTTAAGTTTAAGCGAAAATAAATCTAGTTTAGATTTTGCGGAAATAAAAGCAACTGCACTCAACTTGTTGAAATTCGATAGCCCCACCGCACTATTCAAAGAATTGGGCGCATGGGGACCTGCTGTCCTCAAAATTCCTGCTATTTTTATAGCATTACAGAATGTATTCGCCAATATAGTTATAGCGGAAGATGAAAATAAAACAAAAACCACATTAACCCAGCTAGAAGCCATGCTAACGAAGTTAGGATTTTGGACTCCCAATCGAAAGTCAAACAAAAAAAATCTTAATGAAAGCATGGCTGAGCTACAAGCTGCTGTTGAAGCAGTAAACACGGTGATAAAAGTAAATGAAAGTAAAGAAACTATCCTCGCCAAAACTGTATTAACAAAAACAGATGAAATCATTAAGGTAATGAGTTTACTAATTATAAATATAAAGCAGTTTTATGAAGCTTATAACCAGAATAACAACGTATCAAACACCACTGCGTTCATTACACTTTTAGGTGAAATAGGAAACACACAACCACAATTAGCACTACTAGGATCGGCGCTCACTATAGCTAGCCCTACTCTTTTGTGGTCAAGAAGAATAACTCTGGCAAGCCAGGCGTTGCCTAATCTAGCTGCAGTAGTACATGATAAAGCACTGCTAGAACAAAAAGCGATTGAGCTTTTCCATTTAGTACAATCCGGTGACCCATGGCCAGCAGGCAGTTTACTCGCGCGGCTCGAATGTTATCTAACACTAGTGGAACTACTGACTAATCCACTGATTTTTAAAATGCTTTTTAACGTCATGTACAATTTAAACATTTGGATTGCAGGAGAAACAGCAAAGAAAACAGGAGGCATAGCCTCTGGTACATTAGATGCTGCTAGTTATTTACAATATCTTCAGATGATACCTTCATTATCTTTTATGAGCAGCTTTGCTGTTTTTGGCAACCCTCAATCGCCTTTAATCAATGCCGCAATCCAAGCAGCTCGTGTAGCTAGCCCGAAAAGTGCGGAAAGCTTAATAAATGTAGTAGCAGTGTTAACCCATGTGATGACTTTAGATCCTTTATCAGCAGCAAGTGCTAGCAGAGGACTTTTAGGAGAGGTCTTTTCTCAAATAGCTCAAAACAAGATGAGCGAGAAGTTATTATTATTAGAACCCGCACTTAGAAACGATGTTATACCGAAAATTCTTAAAGCCATTTTCTTCAATGAAGATGAATTGCAGTTTAAAAACAACGATCCATGCTTATCAGAAGATCTTACACCCGGGCTGATTTCTACAGAAAAAGTTAATAAGATATTCGGATACATCCTTACGCCGTTGGAATTAAAAGGATTAACAAGTGCGCCACCAACACTTGAAAATTTAACGGACGTTAATCTTGAACCAAGCGTTGCCTCTTTATGGCATAGCGCAGGTGATAAAGTAAGCGACACTGCTAAATTTCTTCATTACATGTTCACCGAACTAGGTACGAAAATTAGTTGGCCAGATATACACTGCAATACTATAAGACCTAATCGTTATACTAAGAGTGCTTATAAAGCAGCTACAAAAGCGTTGCGCAGCCTAGAGCCAACAGCAACACCTCCGAGTGCGCCGTCTGCTCCCAAAGAAGAAAAAGTTAACATTGTCGACTATAGTATACAAACAACCCAAGCTGCAGCCGTTAAAGAAAAATTAGATCGAAAAAAAGCAGACTTATTAAACAATATTGATGCGTTACAAGGCTGCACGCCGCCTGAACTTAAACAAGCCTATGATAAAGCCTACTTGGAAATTGTCTCTTTTGAGGGCGAAATTGAAAAACTGATTAAAGATTTTCAAACTTGTTATCTCGCAAGAATTATGTTTAAGTCTAAGAGCATTAATTATAAAAAAACTTGCACAGAGGAACTGCTCACCTCTCTTTCATCGAAAGCATGTAGCGTCATGCTTTTACAAATAAATGCGGATGCTCCACAATTTCTATATAAATACTATCAAACTGCACCCTTGCAGCCATTAGCAAAACCTATTGATCTATTTTTTAATCAGGCTAAAGAGTTTATTCAATATATGGGGCCTCAAAACAGAGCTCCTTTAGAACATTTCACCGCATCATTACATGTAACAATCAAACATCAATGTGAACTGGATATTGAAAAAAGCTACATAGCAAATCAATTAAATTATGTATATAGCAAGACTCTACGAGAAGCAATTGATTATTTGGAGAGCAAGGATAAAAACCCTTCAGCGGATCCTGTAAAAATTCTTGCAAAACTTAATCCAGATAATCACGAAACTTATGCAATTTCAGAAGTGTTCCCTTCTTACAAATGTATATCCGATGTTAATTCCATAGCACAAGACAACGCCCTTCCTACGTCACAGACAAGCGGGGGTTACATTCACAGCATGGCCTCAAATTTAGGGGCTGCAACGCAAGTACTAGAATCACTAACAACTTTTCTATTACCTCCTGGATCGTCTCAATCTGGGATTTATAGTTTTATAGTGGGAAGTGTAGCTTCTGCAAATTCAGAGGTTAAATCTGCGGCTAACTCTGTAGCTGATGTTTCGCGGCCGCTCTCTCCACAAGAAAAATATGATGCAGAAATAAAAGCTCACACAGACTCTGTAGTATTATTTAATTCTAAATTAACAAATATTCGGGATATTATAAAACAAGAAAAAGATCCTTTAACAACATTAAAATCAATGTTGACTGATCAGCCGGTTTTAAAAACCGAAAAATCAGCAAATGATGATGCATCACAACAATACGGGCATGAGGCGATATTAAAAAACGAAATAGAGCAGTCGCCTGCCCCAAAACCACAATCTTCTGATGAAGTAGAGAATAATAATCGAGAACAAAACTCTTTGTCAGAAGCAAAGGAAATACGTGAAGAAGTAGCATCCGCAGCCTTAGAGCGGAGGCTATTATTTAATGAAGAACTTCGAAAAGCATTAAGAAGCCATAGTCCTGAACAAGCTTCATTCGTCGCTAGCCCACCACTATCAGAAGAACAATCAGCAGAGTGGCGCGAGGAAGAACTTCCACAAATATTGACCCCGCGTGAACAACCGCATGACGATGCTATACCCAACGAAATTTCTCCCATCGCACCCCAAGGTGTCATAGAGCAAAAGCAAGAGAGGTCTGAACAAAACCACAATGACCAAGATAAATTTCCCAATGCAAATGTCGCACCTCTATCAGACCAAGACCCGCACCAAGTAGTCGCTGATGTAAATCAAGTACTAAATAACAATGAGCAAAAACTAGCAAGCAGCGCTTCCAAACCAGATGCACTAAACCAAGATCTAGAGCAAGTAGCAAATGAGAATGATGGCGTGGAATTACCAAAGCAACTTGCTACCATACCACCTAGGGCTCAAGAACAACAATCACCCTTTTATCAAGATGATTATCCAGGATCATTCGTGCTGACAGCACAACAGCAAATACTTGCAGAAGAAGAGTTTGCAGAAATTGGGCGACAGGCGCTCGCCAAATCCAAACCTACAGAAAAAAATGTATCCAGCAATGAAAGCAAGAGAGAAGTTGAGCCCGAAAATATTGCTCACGATAAAGTAGCATCTCTCGATAACAATCCTCTTACTGTACTATCAGTATCCGCACAGCTAAATCAAGAGAATAAACAACAAAAGGTAGATGCTAAAGAAAATGAGATTTCTCCGTTACCAGTCTCTTTATTAAACCCAGAGATAATACAACCTGGAATTAAAAATAATCCTGCTGCGATAAATAGCAATGAACTAAATAGAGCACCTCCTACAGATCTAGCGCCTGTAACAAACAATAGTCCGCAGCAGCATGTAGCAGTCGGTGATAATCCTGTAAAAAATAATAATGACCAAAAAGAAGATGACTCACCAAAGCCAAGTGAAGCTCTACCATTTTTAAACCAACAGCAGAAAATTCTCCTAGAGATCAAAAACTATTGTGAAGAAAGAAAAAACTATAAATGGTACAAGAATCTTAATTTCTTCATGAGCAAACAACGTAAACTGGATGCAGCTGAATTTATAAAAAATTATGTAAATAACCCAGAGGCTAAACAACCTAATAAATGCGACCTTAGCAAAATTAGCGAAGAGAAGATAATAGAGATCATCAGAAGTCATCATGCTTATTTCCAAAATATATCTATAATAGATGGAGCTCAGCCATTAAACGAACAGCAGAGCATTCTCCTAGAGATCAAAAACTTCATAGATACCCCAGAAGCTAAACATAACCCTAACGCACCCTCCGAAGGAAGGCTAGAAAAGATCATCAAAAATCTTGATACTTATTTCCAAAATAGATCTATAGAAAATGAAGCTCAGCCTTTAGACGAAGCGCACCAAATTCTCTTAGAGATTAAACACTATATAGAAAACACAAAAGCTAAAAAATGCGACCCTCGCGCACTCAGCGAAGGAAAGCTAGGAATGATCATCAAAAATCATCACGCTTATTTCGAAAATACACCTATAGGAGACTCAATAAAAGCTCATGAGGATTCTGTAAAGACTCTCAGAAAGTTCCAAGCATTGAGTCGGCCACTTTAAAAACTCATAGATTGCAGCCTTATCTTTGCAAACACGCTGGTCACTGCCAGTTTCGTGCCAGCGAGAAATCACGTCGTCATTGGGGCTTAAACGATACAGTAGCAAAAATGCCATGCATTATTGCTACGACACTAGCAATTTTACATGGCATTTTTACTAAAGCATTAAGATACCCGCTTAGGCGATTGGTCAGTCGTTCAAGCTTACATAACTCAAGCTGAGTGCGGATCCCCACTATTTTCATGGCCTGCTCAACGTTAAAATAGCCAAAACCAATAAAAATATACCTTTATATTTCACAGGCAACTGTTACAATATACCTGTATATTTTCACGGATAAATTTCAATGAACCGTTATCTTATTGATAAATTAAAAGATTGGTTAATAGCACCGAATCGCAAGCCAGCTGTGCTCCGAGGCGCGCGGCAGGTAGGTAAAACGTGGATTGTCAGGGAGCTTGCCAAGCAAACAGGCAAGAAGCTGATCGAGCTTAATTTTGAAAAACAGCGTTCTCTGGCTATTCATTTTGAAAGCAATGATCCATCGACAATTATATTAAATTTAGAAAGCGCATTGAATCAGCCTATTCATCCAGCAAACTCTATTTTGTTTTTAGATGAAATTCAGGCTGCACCTGATTTATTTGCAAAATTGCGATGGTTTTATGAAGACATGCCTGAGCTTGCTGTGATTACTGCAGGATCACTGCTGGAGTTTGTATTAGAAAATCATACATTTAGTATGCCTGTTGGACGTATACAATATTTCTTTATTGAACCATTAGGGTTTGAAGAATTTTTATTAGCAAAAAATGAAACGCATTTATTATCCGCCATAGAGAAAGTGTCTATTGAAAAACCATTTAATACAGCATTGCATAATAAAGCTAATCAATTATTTAAAGAATTTGTGACTGTAGGTGGCATGCCAGAAGCTGTTTCTACTTGGATTAAAACATCTTCGCTGGAAGCGCTTGGGCAAGTGCATAATAATTTAATCAACACTTACCAAGATGATTTTACGAAATATGCGGGGAAATTATCGATTATTAATTTAGAAGAAGTATTGCATGCAGTTCCAAAATTATTAACCAAAAAATTTGTTTATAGCCACGTGAATCCTACCGCGCGGCATGAAAGTATTAAACAAGCACTGAGCTTACTATTAAAAGCGCGCTTGTGTTATAAGGCGCAAAGTGTAAGCGCCAATGGCATTCCACTTGGGGCTGAAGTGAATTCAAAGATATTCAAAATTATCTTGATCGATGTAGGTTTGGTTTCAACGATGCTAGGCTTAAAGCTGCATCAATTTAGCAACATGGAGGATATCCTAGTCATCAATAAAGGAGCTCTAGCAGAACAAGTCGTGGGACAATTATTACGCTTATTATCGCCATTTTATGTTGAACCCACATTACATTATTGGAACCGTGAATTAGCCAGTTCGAGCGCTGAAATTGATTATTTAATTCAAGACAATCAACGATTGATTCCAATTGAAGTGAAGGCCGGAGTTGAGGGAAAATTACGATCATTGCATCAATTTATGAGTGAAAAACCGTGGAAACGTGCCATTCGTTTTTATGCGGGGCCCGCTCAGCGCGATCACATCAAATCAAAAACAACGACGGGTGATCAGAATGATTATGAACTCATTTCACTGCCATTTTATTTGCTGAGTCAGGTATATAGATTACTAGAAACTATTTAGCAATTACCACTGGCCTAATCTTGAACGCAGCCTCGTCATTGCGAGCGCGAGCGAAGCAACCTAGTCTTTTAACGCTGCTTTTGAACATCAATGGTACTAATCAGCTTTGAAAAGACTAGGTTGCTTCGCTCGCGCTCGCAATGACGAGGCTTGATGCACGTTCACAATGGGTGGTCGGCGCAACTCGCTGAATAGTTAATTAAGAAGAAACAAAACTAAAACTCAACGTAGCTGCAACAGTCTCACAACCTAATGCCAACATGATCAATCTATCAATCCCTAATGCGACTCCCGCACAATCAGGTAATCCCTGTTGCAACGCCGCTAAAAACCGCTCATCCATCGGCACCAAAGGAATCCCTTGCGTTTCCCGATACTTTAAATCAGCTTCAAACCGTTTCCGCTGCTCAACAGAATCTTGCAACTCATGAAACCCATTCGCCAACTCCACCCCTTTAAAATACATCTCAAACCGCGACGCAACCGGTGGATTTTCCTGCCGAATCTTCGCTAAAGCCGCTTGCGACACCGGAAAATCATATAAAAACAACGGCGCATCTTTTCCTAATTGCGGCTCAATACAATGCGTAAACAATAAATCTAACCAATTATTTTTATCATTCGGCAAATCAGGGTAGGACTCGACATACTGTTCTGCGCATTTTTTTAAATCTTCGACCGTTGCCGTATGCGGATCTATTCCCACACATTGTTGATACACATCAGCAACACTCATGCGCATCGCTGGAGGCAACTTCAAAACAACTTGCAAAAGTTCATCTAATTCATCCATCAACGCATGATGATCAAACCCAAGTCGATACCATTCCAACATCGTGAATTCAGGATTATGCAATCTCCCCACTTCACCCTGACGAAATGCTTTAGTGATTTGAAAAATAGACCCAGAACCTGCCGCCAACAATCTTTTCATCGCATACTCAGGCGATGTTTGCAGATAGCAAATTTCTTCTTTGCCTGAACCCATTTCTTTGAAAGGTGCCTCGATACTCATGATATGCGCGTCAGTCACCGTTGCATGCGACAAAAGGGGTGTTTCAACTTCCCACACACCACGCTCTGCAAAAAAAGCACGAATACGACTGATCATGTCAGCACGTTGTCGTAATATTTCAAATGATGCCGTGGGTTGCCAATTAATCATCTTTACTCTTCTTTCGCTCTGGAAACATAGACGCCCGTTCTAGCATCGACTTTAATCAATTCGCCTTCTTGTACAAATAAAGGCACGCGCACGACAGCACCGGTTTCTAATTTCGCAGGCTTTCCACCCCCGCCAGAGGTATCACCACGCACACCGGGATCCGTTTCCACAATTTTCAATACCACAAAATTAGGCGGCGTCACGCCAAGCGGCGTTCCATTCCACAACATCAACATACAAATAGCCTGCTCTTTGATCCATTGCTTAGCTTCACCGACTTCAGCATCCGTCATCACAAACTGTTCAAACGTATCCTGCACCATATAATGCGAATGCGTCCCATCATGGTATAAATATTGCGCTTCGACCTCGGCCACATCCGCCGCTTGCATACTATCACCCGACTTATAAGTCCGCTCAACGACCCGACCTGTCTTTAAGTTACGGTATTTTATACGATTAAAGGCTTGGCCTTTGCCCGGTTTGACAAATTCGTTATCCAATATCACACAAGGATCATTATCCACAATGATCTTCATGCCGCCCCGTATTTCATTTGTTGTATACACAGCCATTGCTTTCTCCTTTGAAGATTTGGCATATAATAGCCTCCTTAATTAAATAATCAAAAGATAAAATGATGCCTCCGATGATAAAGACCCCATGGCAAGCTGCATTGATCAATGCGGTGACTGACCCACGTGAATTATTAGAGTTACTTGAATTGGATTTCGCCTGGCTAGACCAGGCCAAAGCAGCCGCCACGCTCTTCCCGCTCAAAGTGCCGCGTGAATTTGTGTCTCGTATGCAAAAAGGCAATATCAATGACCCGCTTTTACGGCAGGTGTTACCGTTAGGCGATGAATTCAAACTCGTAGAAGGTTTTGAAAAAGACCCTTTACAAGAAAAAACCATCAATCCTATTCCAGGCTTGCTGCATCGCTATCATGGCCGCGTCTTGCTGACTCTCTCTGGTAATTGCAGTATTAATTGCCGGTTCTGCTTCAGACGACATTTTCCCTATGCCAAAAATAACCCAGGCACAGCCGGCTGGCAGCTTGCCTTAGACTACATTTCGTGCGATGAAACTATTACAGAGGTTATTTTAAGCGGTGGCGATCCTTTAGTGGTGAATGATTCGCAACTTCATGAATTTACCGAGGCGCTAAGCACTATACCGCATCTGAAACGACTACGTATTCATAGCCGGATGCCTATTGTATTGCCTGAACGCGTCACATCTGAATTAGTGGCATTGCTCACACACACGCGGTTACGACCCGTCATGGTCGTACATTGCAATCACCCGCAAGAAATAACACCGGCTGTGAGTCTCGCTATAAAAAACTTAACCTCAGCAAATATTACCGTGCTCAACCAAGCCGTGTTACTCAAAGACATTAACAACAATGCAGATACCTTGGTCGCCTTGAGTGAAGCGTTATTTTCTAGCGGAATCCTACCCTATTACTTACATGTATTAGACAAAGTAGAAGGCTGCGCACATTTTGACCTTGAACGAGAAGTCGCCCAGAACTTACATCTACAAGTGACAGAACGACTACCAGGCTACCTCGTACCCAAACTAGTCTGCACACAAGCAGGCGCCGCTGCCAAAGTCAGAGTGGATCGTTAGCGTAACAGCTCGCCTAGCTGTCGTCATTGCGAGCGAGAGCGAA
>DHJK01000215.1:12740-13141 GCA_002404295.1 Legionellales bacterium UBA4722 | reverse complement strand
GTCATTGCGAGCGAGAGCGAAGCCGCGACGAGAATGGGCACGATTAGAACGGTGCAATGCGCTAAATGATTACTATTAATCTTGCAATATCGCTTCTAACAGACTCATCATCTTTTCAAGTCGCCAAAACGAAATAAAATGAACTTCACAATTGTGCACCATGATTTTTTTATTGTAATCTTTAGTAATAAAAATACCATAACGTGGCTCGTAGGCTTCAATAAATGAACGAAAAGAACGAGAGACAACAGGACTTGTCATTGCTCTGAATTTTGCTTCGATGGGTATAACGACACCATCACCTTTCTTTAAAATAAAATCGACTTCAGCCCCACTTTGTGTGCGCCAATAATGAATATTAATATCCATAAAATGCTGTAACTTAAATTTATATAATTCTT
>DHJK01000215.1:0-12597 GCA_002404295.1 Legionellales bacterium UBA4722 | reverse complement strand
TTCTTGAAAAATAGCACCTTGAACCAGTAAGCCGATATCCTGACGAGAATCAAGCATCGTAGACAAATTCTGCAATGACTGATTTCTAAAACCATTATCAATAAAATAAAGTATAGGATTGCTCGTAATTTCTTTACGTTTATTGCCTACAAAGGGTGTTATTCTAGCTAATGTATATGTGCTTTCTAAAATGGATAAATAATGCTGGATAGTGGCTGAAGATATCATGCAATCTGTAGCAAATTGGTTGTAATTCACAAGTTGCCCTGAACTATGCGCTACCAATGTAATAAGTTTTTGCATCACATCGGATTTACTGACTTTTAGAATTTCAATAATGTCTTTTGAAATATAATCTTGATAAATCTGTTTGAGCAAAATAGCTTTTTCAGTTGATTTTACTACAGCCGGATAACAACCAAAAACTAACTGTGATTCAGATGCGCTGCCAATTTCTTGATAGCTGAGTGGCAAGACCAGCACCTCAAGATGGCGTCCGGTTAAATATTCTTGTACTTTGCTTTTGAGTTCAAGTTGAGATGAACCGGTTGCCATTAACTTAATATCTAATTTTAAATCCGCACAGGCTTTCAATAATAAACCTGGGTTTTCTAATCGCTGGACTTCATCAATTAAAATAATAGGTTTTTTAAGTTTAAATTCCTCGATGGCTTCTTGAATAAACAGGGGACTTGTTAGCCATTGTCTAATTTCAAATAAATCACAGTTCAGATACAACAACGTGTCAAACCGTTGCTGTTTAATGAGCTCTGACGAAACAAACTTAGCTAAAGTCGTTTTACCTGCCTGACGCGGCCCTACCAATACGAGCCACAGAGTGTCCCATTCGGGCGAAAGCAATTTTTTTGCTTGCAGCCTGGGAATATAGCCATTTTGCACAATAGAGACCGAAGGATCTTGTATCCATGGATTGGCTTGATTAATAAGGGAAATTAGTAAATCATTCATTTTTTAACCCGGTTAATATATTGGTTAGTTCATTTTAACCGGGTTAGAAGCATAATGCAAAGCGAGTTTCACTGACCCAATCGTGAACGCGCCTTAATCCTCGTCATTGCGAGCGCGAGCGAAGCAACCTAGTCTTTTCAAAGATGATTAGTATCGTTGAGTCTCAAAAGCAGCGTTGAAAAGACTAGGTTGCTTCGCTCGCGCTCGCAATGACGAGGATTAAGGCACGTTCACAATTAGTCCAGCCGTAATCGTTACGATAATTCTACACAGGTTAATTCTGACACATGATTTCTGCATCATAAGAAAAAACTCAAAAATTCCTCCGAAAATGACGCATAACAAACTGATTATAAACAAGTTTATACACTTAGGGATAACCCTTGGTAAAACTTTATCCCGACTTCTCCCCTGCTTGTCACAGAGTTAGCCACAATGTTATCCACAGTTTCTGTGGATAACCCCACACAAAACAGCCGCTTTTTATCCCTCGTTTGGAATACCACCTTTTTTCATATATAATCCAGCTACCATAGTTACTAAGAGCCACAGATCCCCCTTGGACGCCATCCGATATACGCGCAAAGCCAGCCACAACAAAAATGACCTAGGTAATTAATGCCATGCATCTTATTACTGTCCAACGCGCTGTGCCTAAAAATGAAATGCCCACAGCCGCACAATTAAAACAATGGGCTCAAGAAGTTTTAAAACGCAAAACACCTGATATTGAAATGACTATTCGTGTAGTCGATACTCAAGAAATGACTGAACTCAATACCCACTACCGACATAAAGCTGGCCCAACCAATGTATTATCATTTCCCTATGACATGTCTACAGATCTCATTGAGGATGAATTCCCCCTCTTGGGCGATATCGTTATTTGCGCCGCCGTTGTTCATCAAGAAGCACAAGAACAAAATAAACCCACGACAGCACATTGGGCGCACATGGTTATCCATGGCACACTGCATTTGTTAGGTTATGATCATGAAATCCCAGCAGATGCAGATAAAATGGAATCTATAGAAATAACTATTTTAAAAGAGTTAGGTTTCCCTAACCCTTATCAACAAGGTGAAAAATAATGGAAGATGATTCTAAAATAGCGCACTCTAAACATCGCACGTGGCTGGAACGCTTAAGCGATTTGTTAGTACGCGAACCTAAAGATCGAGAACAATTGATGGAAATATTACGCGATGCGGGTGATCGCGCTATTTTAAGCGCGGATGTGCTGCATATGATTGAAAGCGTACTACAAGTTGCTGAAATGCATGTACGTGATGTCATGATCCCCAAAGCGCAAATGATTGTGATTGAAAGTGACAGCCCATTCAACGCAATACTGCCACTCGTTATTGAATCAGGACATTCGCGCTTTCCTGTGACTGACAGCAACAGCCACGATGTCATTGGCATTTTACTTGCCAAGGATTTAATCAAATACTCTTTAAATACTGAAACAAACCCATTTGATATCCATCAAATTATGCGCTCTGCCGTATTTGTTCCACAAAGCAAACGCTTAGATATATTACTACGTGAATTTCGTGTCAGCCATCACCATATGGCTGTCGTCATTAATGAATATGGTCATGTTGCAGGATTAGTTACTATCGAAGACGTTCTAGAACAAATCGTCGGTGACATTGAAGATGAATATGACATCGAAGAAGATGATGAAATTAAAAAACAAACGGATGGTTCCTACATAGTAAAAGCAACAACACCCATCGATGATTTCAACGAATATTTTGATTCAGAATTAAGTGATGAAGAATTTGATACGATTGGCGGCTTAATATTACAAGGCTTTGGACATTTGCCAAAACGCGGCGAAGTAATAAAAATTGAAAATTTTCATTTTAAAGTATTACACAGCGACAATCGTCGAATTCATTTACTGGAAACTATTAAAGAGTAAGGAAACTATGTCTAAACCTACTTTTCATTGGGACGACCCTTTTTTATTTGAGCAACAATTAAATCCAGAAGAACGCTTGATTCGTGATGCAGCGCGTGCTTATGCGCAAGATAAATTACAACCACGGATTTTGGAAGCTTTTCATAATGAACACTTTGACCGTGAAATCATGCGCGAAATGGGCCAAGCTGGTTTTTTAGGTGCAACTATTCAAGGGTACGGATGCGCGGGTATTAATGCTGTTTCTTATGGCTTATTAGCACGAGAAATTGAAAGAGTCGATTCGGGATATCGTTCTGCACTCAGCGTGCAATCCAGTCTAGTCATGCACGCCATTTATGCGTATGGCTCAGAAGAGCAACGTCAAAAATATTTACCAAAACTCGCAACAGGCGAGTGGATTGGATGCTTTGGTTTAACAGAACCTAATCATGGCTCTGATCCAAATAGCATGGAATCGCAGGCCAAAACTACGTCAGGCGGTTACACTTTGAAAGGCAATAAAATGTGGATCACGAATTCACCTATTGCAGATGTGTTTATTGTCTGGGCTAAAAATGATAAAGGCCGTATTCGAGGTTTTATTTTAGAAAAAGAAATGAAAGGGTTATCGGCACCGGTCATGCATGGCAAAATGAGTATGCGTGCATCGATAACGGGTGAAATTGTCATGGATAATGTTTTTGTATCCGCTGACCAGGAATTACCAAATGCAGATGGTTTATCGGGCCCATTGGGTTGTTTGGATAACGCACGTTACGGCATTGCTTGGGGCGTCTTAGGTGCCGCAGAATTTTGTTGGCATGCAGCAAGACAATACGCCTTGGATCGCAAACAATTTGGCAGACCGCTTGCAGCAAACCAACTCATTCAAGCTAAATTAGCAAATATGCAGACGCAAATTAGCTTAGCGCTACAAGGTTGTTTGAGAGCAGGGCGTTTAAAAGATGAAAATCTTGCTGCATCACAAATGGTTTCACTTATAAAACGAAATTCAACACTCATTGCATTAGATATTGCACGTGAAGCGCGCGATATCCACGGAGGCAATGGCATTATGGAAGAATTCCATGTTATCCGGCACATGTTAAATCTTGAAACAGTCAAAACCTACGAAGGAACCGAAGATATACACGCATTAATTTTAGGGCACGCACAAACTGGCCTATCCGCATTTACATAAGAGGTTGTAATGAATAAAGTAGTACAAACTGATATCGCAATCATTGGTGGCGGTATTGCAGGATTATGGTTATTAAATCGTTTACGACAAGCTGGTTTATCCGTCATTTTATTAGAATCGGGCAGTTTAGGCGGCGGGCAAACGCATAAAGCACAAGGCATTATCCACGGCGGCATGAAATATGCGCTGCATGGTCAAAACAATTCAGCTGCACAAGCCATTGCTAATATGCCAAGCATTTGGAAAGATTGCTTACAAGGGATTGGCGAAATTGATTTATCAAATGTGCCTGTTTTATCAAACCAACAATATCTTTGGTCCACCGGTTCTCTCACTTCAAAAGTAGCGGGATTTTTAGCAAATCTTGCTTTAAAAAGTCACACAGAGTCCCTATCTAAAAATAATTTTCCAGACATATTTAAACACCCACAATTTCAAGGTCAAGTTTACTCTCTTGATGAAACCGTCATTGATGTCTATGCATTACTGCGTGAACTCATGATGCCTAATCAAGATATAATTTTTAAAATTGATCCCATGGAAGAAAATCAACTGGAATTTGATGATAATGATCGCTTAGTTTCACTTGAGATTCACGCTGCACCCATGCAAACCGTGCAAGTCAATGCAAAAAAATATATTTTCACTGCAGGTGGCGGCAACGAACTCATCTTAAAAAAATTAAAACATCATACACTGGCCGCACAACGTCGACCTCTGCATATGGTAATAGTCAAACACGATCTTGAGTACCCGCTCTATGCACACTGCTTAGGTTTAGGTGCGACACCGCGTTTAACCATCACCACACACAAAGCACACGATGGCAAATCCATATGGTATCTAGGCGGACAAATTGCTGAAGAAGGCATAAAATTAAGCGCTGAAGAACAAACCCAAGTTGCAAAAAAAGAATTAAAAGAATTATTTCCTTGGCTTGATTTTTCAAACGCCGAATTTGCCAGTTTTTATGTAGACCGCGCAGAAAATTCGCAGCCTAATGGTCATCGTCCTGATTCCTGTTACTTACAAGAAATTGAAAATATGATTGTTGCATGGCCTACTAAGTTAGCCTTCGCACCATTGCTTGCTGCAGAAATTATGCAATGCTTAGTCAACAATAACATCGAGCCTTGTATTGCAGATCTGCGTGAACTACGTGCGTGGCCCATTCCTGCTCTTGCAAAACCGATATGGGATAAATTACTCACATGATACAAAAAACTTTACTCGGCAACACAGGCATTTCTGTCAGTCAAATTGGTCTCGGCACTGTTAAGTTTGGTCGCAATCAAAAAATCAATTATCCAGAAACTTTCGATTTGCCTTCCGACAATGAAATTATTGAATTACTTTATTGTGCTGAAGAATTAGGTATTAATATATTAGATACAGCACCCGCCTATGGCACCAGTGAAGAACGTTTAGGAAAATTACTTAAAAGTCAGCGCCAAAATTGGATACTATGCACAAAAGTAGGTGAAGAATTCATTAATGGCGAATCTTCTTTCGATTTTTCAACAACAAATCTGCGCACTAGCATTGAACGCAGCTTAAACCGTTTAAAAACAGATTATTTAGATATTGTATTAGTGCATTCCAATGGAGAAGATAAAAAAATTATTGATCAAGATAATGTATTTTCAACATTAGCCGATTTGAAAAAATCAGGTTTAATACGCGCCTTTGGTATGTCAACTAAAACCCTTGAAGGTGGGCTCTTGGCAGTTGACCAATCGGATGTAGTCATGGTGACCTATAATCCTACTCACACCCTTGAACAACCCGTGATTGCTCATGCAAAGCAAAAAAATAAAGGTATCTTTATTAAAAAAGCATTAGTGAGCGGACATCTGCAAAAAATTGCCGATGCCGATGCTGATCCAATTCAGACAGCCATGCAGTTTATTTTCGAAGAGCAGGGCATCAGCAGCATTATAGTAGGAACCTTAAATCCAGAGCATTTAAGATATAATGTGCATTGCGCAGCCCTTGCACTCAAGGCGAAGCATCTATGAAAATCTACTTAGTCGGCGGCGCCGTTCGCGATCAATTATTAGGTTTACCCGTCAAAGAAAAGGACTGGGTCGTCGTAGGCGCAACAGTGGATGACATGTTGCGTGCGGGCTACCGCCAAGTAGGAAAAGACTTTCCTGTTTTTCTTCATCCTAAAACCAACGAAGAATATGCCTTAGCGCGCACAGAGCGTAAAGTAGGGCGCGGTTACACCGGATTTTCTTTTGATGCCTCACCTACCGTTTCACTGGAAGAAGATTTAAAAAGACGTGACTTAACAATCAATGCGATGGCGCAAACACCTACCGGCGAAATCATTGATCCCTATCACGGACAAGCAGATTTAGAAAAAAAAATCTTACGGCATGTCTCTCTCGCTTTTGCAGAAGATCCTGTCAGAATTTTACGAGTTGCACGTTTTAATGCGCGCTTTGGTTTCGATGTAGCACCGGATACGTTGCTATTGATGCGAAAAATGGTTGAACAAGGCGAAGTCGATGCGCTTGTTGCTGAACGTGTTTGGAAAGAATTTGAGCGCGCGTTAATAGAACAACATCCTGAGAATTTTTTTGCTGTGTTAGCTGCCTGCAATGCATTAGCTATATTATTCCCACAAATTATTTCATCCGGCACAGGATTAATCGCTCTCAACCAATCAGTAAAAATTTCTTCTAGCCCTCAAATCCGTTTTGCGGCATTACTACACACGCTCTCTGAAAGCGAAATTAAAACCCTTTGCGATCGGTATCGTGTGCCCACGGATTACCGAGAGATGGCCATTTTAGTCTCTAAATTTTTACCCTACTATCAAGATGCCAAAAATTTAAATACCAGTGACTTGCTTAATTTATTACTAGCGACAGATGCACTTCGACGCCCCGGCCGTTTCAACGATTTTTTACTAAGCTGTGCTGCATGTTCGTCTAACCCTACAACAGATTGGCTGCTTGCGTGTTTTGAGGCTGTCAAATCAATAGAGATCAAAGAATTAACTGAGCATTACACAGGTCTAGAGCTTGCACAAAAAATCAAAGAAAAACGCTATCTAACGATTGAATCATGGCTAAAAAAATTGTAATTATCAACGCCTCCCAAAAATGTCATTTCCCTGTTATGGCGCTACTAATCGAACTCCTTCTCCCGCCCCTTAAAGTGTACAAGTACACCTATCTTAATTGCGGGAGAGGGAAAACCACTGATTTCCCCTCTCCCCGACCCTCCCCGCAATTAAGAATAGCGACTTAATCATCTCCAATGGGCGGGAGAAGGAGTTCGATCAATAGCGCCATAGCAGGGAATAACACATAGGAGAGCTGAATTTACAAAAACCCCCAATAATCTTGACTTTAACCCCACGCTACTTTAACGTAACTTCTCTTTAGATTAAGTTAAGGATATCCCATGAAAATGAACCAAATGATTACCCTAGGCTTGGCGTGTTTGCTAACCTCAGGCGCCGCCATCAGCGCACCCACCGACACCGTAAGCCCCGCACAAAAAAAACAAATTGAAGGTGTTGTTCGTGATTACATAATGCAAAATCCTGAAATTATGATTCAATCCTTACAAGGTTATCAACAAAAACAAATTGCTGATCAATCCAAAAAGTTTGAAAGCATTCAAAAAAACGCACCTAAATTTGCTAACGAATTATTTCACCAAACAACAGACCCAGTCGCAGGCAACCCAAAAGGCGCGGTCACCGTTGTCGAATTCTTTGACTATCAATGCCCTCACTGTATTGACATGACAGCCACCTTGGATAGCGTTCTTAAAACCAACCCTAACGTTCGCGTTGTTTTAAAAGAATTCCCTATCCGTGGACCTATGTCAGAAGTTGCAACCCGAGCTGCTTTAGCTGCAAACATGCAAGGAAAATATTTCCCCTTTCATTTGGCATTAATGAGCTCCAAAACAGAACCATTAACAGAAAGCGCTATTTATGATATCGCTAAAAGCGCTGGCTTAAATGTTGATCAATTAAAGATTGGCATGAAAAGCAAAGCAGTCGATCAACAAATTAAAACCAACTATCAATTAGCTAAAAATTTAGAAATCATGTTCACACCTGTTTTCTTTATCGCTAAGAGTGATGTATCAACCAGCACAAAACCCGAAGCGATTGCTTTCATTCCTGGGCAAATCACTGCAGCGCAATTGAATGATGTGCTCAAAAAGATCGGCGGCTAAGTCTTTTTTCAACTCTAAAAACTCCCCCCTTCTTTTTTAAATAAAAAAGAAGGGAAGTGAGCCTCACTGCTCACTTCATCCTCGTCATTGCGAGCGTGAGCGAAGCAACCTAGTCTTTCAACGCTGCTATAGTAATAATCGTGATTTACTTTTAAGAGATTCACTGTTTTATAAACTTGCCTAAGATATACTTCTCCCGCCCTAGGCTTTCACAAGAAAATTGAACGTAATTGCGGGAGAGGTATATCTTAAGCAGCGCTTGATTCTTTTAGGTAAATTCTTTTTAGTTATTCAGAGAATAAATAAGTCTTCTTCCGTCAGCACCCCATCCAACACAACATCCCAAGGATTATCTGGAACCGCATCAACCTTCTGCAACTCATATCCTAAGCCTAATAAAAATGGCTTATCAGTAGCACGCTGCCGCCTAAATGCAAACGTCCGATCATAATACCCACCGCCCATCCCCACCCGATGCCCCCGGAGATCAAACGCAACCAACGGAACAATGACCAAATCTAATTTTTTCGCAGCGAACTTCTCACCACTTTCCGGCTCCAAAATATGATAGCGATTTAAACGCAAAGGCTGATCTGAAAGATAAACAGCAAACTCTAGATAGTTACCAGACAACACAGGCAAATAACATATTTTCCCCACCCGCCAAATTTCATGAATAATAGACTCACAATCAAACTCATCGTTTTGACTGAAATAACACGCAATATGTTGGCTTGTCTGAAACAGGGGATTTGATACTAATAATTGCTTAGCTGCCAGTCCTGCCGCACTCGCTTCTGAAGCTGTTACAGCACGACGCGTCGCTTGCATACTCTTTCGAATGTCATCTTTATTCTGCAGGCAGCAACTCCATTTGTTTATTCTGCGCTAGTGCATATTCAATTTTATTTTGTAATTCAGTCAAACGATTGCTCACCACATGTGCATGCTGGTTTTTTTGCTGCTCTAATATTAACAATTGATGCGCTACATTCAATGCCGTAATAATCGCAACTTTATCAAAATTTAAAATACCAGACTCACGCGTTAAACGCATTTTTTCTTCAAGATACTGCGCAGCACGTTGCAATGCATTGACTTCTGTTTCTGGACATTTAATTTGGTACATTTTGCCCATGAGTTCAATGGAGATATCCGCTGTGTCATTCATCATTACACTCCCTCAAGCGTCTTAAGACGCATAACCATATTTTCAATCTGAGTGACAACACCTTTATGTTTTGTTAAAAGCCGTTCATTCTCTTCAGCCAATGACCGCGTGCCTTGTTGTATAGACTGATTCGAGGCTTTAATGTGTGCAGATTTTTGTAGCAGTTTTTGAATACGTGACTCTAGGTGTAAAAACAGCTCTTCCATGATAAAAACCCTTCTGGCTCGCTTAAATTGGATCTATCTTACTCCGATTAAGCTCATTGATGCAATATCTAAAATCGGGTATCCTACCCATCCCAAACTTATGTTTTCCTCCTAAAAATACCCATGAACAAATTAACTGAGCGAGCAGAATGGCAAGCACTACAAGCTCATGAAAAAATGATTGCTCCCTGTCGCATGCAAGATTGGTTTAGCCAAGACTCAGAGCGTTTTTCCCGCTTCTCCTTATCGCTGGGTGAAATTTTACTAGATTATTCAAAGAATAAAATCACAACAGAAACCGTTCAATTATTAGAGCAGTTAGCAAGGGCCGCGCAGTTACCCCATAAAATCAATGAATTATTTTCAGGTGCTACGATTAATAGCACAGAAAAACGTCCTGCCCTGCATACCGCCTTACGCACACCGAAGACGCAATCTGTCTTCGTTAAAGGTCAAAATATTATCCCGGCTATACATGCCACGTTAGATAAAATGCGACAATTCACAGATCAAGTCCGTAACAAAACTTGGACCGGCATCACAGGCAAACCGATACGCGATATTGTGAATATTGGCATTGGCGGCTCACATTTAGGTCCTTTAATGGCGTCTCAAGCACTCGCTGATTTTGCGCAAGAGGATTTACGCTGTCATTTTATTTCCAATATCGATAGTGCGCATTTACATGCAATATTAAAGCAGCTTGACCCTGAATCTACCTTATTTATCATTTCATCTAAATCATTCACCACACTGGAAACCATGACCAATGCAGCAACACTTAAAGCTTGGTTACAAACCCAACTCAAGACCCAAGATGTTACACCTCATTTTATTGCCATCACAGCTGCCATTGAAAAAGCACTTGCCTTTGGTATTGCCAAAGACAATATCTTTGAGCTATGGGATTGGGTGGGTGGACGTTATTCTATTTGGTCAGCGATAGGATTACCGTTAGCATTACTGATTGGCATGAACCATTTTTCAGAGTTCCTTGCTGGCGCTCATGCCATGGATCAACATTTTCAACATGCCGAATTAACTCACAATATGCCTGTGCTTATGGGATTGCTCAGCATTTGGTATATTAATTTTTTTGACACAACGCATCATGCAATCGTTCCGTACTCCCATCCTTTGCATTATCTACGTTCGCATATTCAACAGTTGGACATGGAAAGCAACGGGAAAAGCATTACACAGGCTGGAGAAACTATAGATTTTTTAACAGGCCCTGTTATTTTGGGTGAACAAGGCTGTAATGGGCAGCATGCTTTTCATCAATTATTTCATCAAGGCAATCACTTAATTCCTGTTGATTTTATTTTAGTAGGAACAGGAAAAGACGAATTTGATCACCATCATGCTATTTTGGTCGGCAGCGGATTAAGCCAAGCGCAAGCGCTCATGCAAGGCAAATCCTATGAAGAAGCTTTAGCAGAATTACCTCTTGAAAAGGGCACGGCAAAAGAGCGTGAACAACTTGCAAAACATAAAGTGATACCAGGAAACAGGCCAAGCAACCTTATATTTCTTGATAAATTAACACCCTATAATCTGGGCGCTTTAATCGCACTCTATGAACATAAAACATTTGTCCAAGGCGCTATCTGGGATATCAATTCTTTTGATCAATGGGGTGTTGAGCTAGGAAAAGATTTATTACCTCCTATTTTGGCCGCCTTGAATTCAGAAGGTAAAACATCCCATGATTCTTCAACTGAAGGGCTCATACAGCATTATAAAAAGCTGAGGAAAAATTCATGATAAAGTATCTTATCTTTTTTATTCTTTGTTGTATGCTTGCAAGTTGCGGACAATCTGGTCATTTATATTTGCCTGAGGATAGCGCAACCAACACACCGCCTACTGGAAACTAAACGCTATGTTTACATTTTGCAAAATGCACGGTCTTGGCAATGATTTTATAGTCGTCGATGCAATTAATCAGGCTATAGATATTAAAAAAATCCCCATCAGTTTGCTTGCCGACCGGCATTTAGGTATTGGCTTCGATCAATTGTTATTAATTACAAAATCATCGAATGCTGATTTCGCCTGTCGCATCTTTAATGCCGATGGCAGTGAAGCAGAACAATGCGGCAATGGCATGCGCTGCATGGCACGATTTGTGCATGAAGAACAACTCACTCAAAAAAAATCGCTAACTCTGGAAACTGTATCCGGTCTTGTTAATGCCATTATTCATAACTATGATCGTATTGAAGTCGCTATGTGCACCCCTTGTTTTGAGCCTAAAAAAATTCCTTTTATGGCTGAAAAAATATCAAAACACTATGAAATCTTTATAGATCCTTCAACGCCTTCTTTAACCTTCACCGTTCTTTCCATGGGTAATCCGCATGCAATTTTGCACGTGCCGTCCATTAATGAAGCCCCTGTTTCAGCTATAGGATTAAAAATTGCAACGCATGCTACTTTCCCCAAAGGTACAAATGTGGGTTTTATGGAAATTGTTAATCCACAACATATTCGCTTACGTACTTTTGAACGTGGCGCAGGTGAAACTTTTGCTTGCGGAAGCAATGCATGCGCGGCAGTCGTTGCCGGTATTCTCAATCATGGATTAGATCACAAAGTTAACGTCGAACTAACTTATGGAAATTTATTAGTCGAGTGGGCGGGTGACAACTCTCCTGTCATTCTATCTGGCTCTGCTACGCGAGTATTTTCTGGTACGTACTTTATTTAATTATTTGCAAATTTTAAAACTGTCATTTACCCAGCCGACTATAGTATTATTTCACGAAGTTAAAAAGGATTTTTTATTCGATGAAAAAGCACAAAATACATAATGAAAATATCACAAATATTATAATCATTTTTTTTATGATGTTTATAAGGCATATTTCGTTTGCAGCTCCGGCGTTACCAGGCAGCGTGGAGTCAGGTCGAGTCCAACAAAACTATC
>DHJK01000170.1:22806-27574 GCA_002404295.1 Legionellales bacterium UBA4722 | reverse complement strand
TTTGAAAAAGCAATTTAATTTTTACGCAGCGCCGCTAAAAGCACCCCTCACCCGCCGCCTTCGGCGTCGACCTCTCCCACAAGGGGAGAGGTGTCCTAAGCTACTTCCCCATCAAAAAACTAACGCCAAAGTTAATCATATAATCATTCTTTCCTGCGCCGGTCGTCGTGTAAAGGTCACGCACTTCGCCCCGTAACGCAATCGTGTCAGTAAAGAAGACTTGTGTGCCCACACCCGCATTAATATTTCCTTGATGTGTGCTATCCATCCCATTAGGTTTCAACGCTAACATGCCAATACCCGCAATCACATACGGCTCAAACTTCTCGTGTTTGAAGCAACGGTAGATGGCATCAGCCGTGTACAAGAATCCATGTACCCCTACTCCGCCTGCTGAAGGCTGTTGGTTTGTATTGACAGCGCCAACGCCACCTTCAAGAGCCCAGCGATCTGTTAAGTCATACGCTAATTCTATATTAGGCAATGAAGTGTTTTGTAAATGACGGGATGATGCAAAATGATAATAAGCCCCCGCCAGTGTTAAGGTCGTAGCGCCTGCTTGATTTCCTGCGGCTGCATGGCTGGCAGTAAGCAGTGCTAGCAACACTATAACTAACTGAGATTTGTAATTTGTTTTCATTTTCATAATTCCTTATATTTAGCGTCATTCAAAGCTATTTGAATCATTTTGTCAACACTCTTGCAACAGCTTGTTGCCAGCCTGTATGCAAACATTCGCGCGTTTCAGCAGGCGTGATGCGCACAAGTTATACAATGTTATCCAATGATTGATATATAAATCGAATATTGGTCGCTTTTTGTATTTTTTTTGTATTTTTATTTACATTTTCCTCTCAATTGAATATATTTCAAGCCAACGCACCAATACTACGGAGAATGAAAATGCAGCAGAGAGATCTCTTATTACTAATAAAAAAAGGAGAGGAGGAAGTTGTCATCCAAAAAGCGTTGGCATTATATGATGCAGCTGACTTTCCGGGAGTGATAGAGTTACTAACGCCCTATTATGATCCAAAATGCACTACGCCTAATTTACAGATAATCAGATTACTTGCGGCATCTTATTCGGAGATACCAGTTACAAAAGAAAATAAAATTCCATATTCACTTTGGAAAATTCTATACCAAGCTTCAAAAAATCAATTAGAAGAACTAGAGAAGCAGCGGATAAGTCCTAAGCTGCAGTTCAAAACATATAATAGTCACCCCAAAGACGCCTTTATGGCGTTAATAAGTCTGGTTAGATTTACTGATAATCTTTCACACTGTGGTTTGTTCGTCACTGAAGGTGTGAAGCTTGCTGAAAAATATCCAAAGTCTTTCATCAAGTACCCGCCAATGCCTCTCGAGCAGTATCATCCAGCCGAAGAAAAAGACTATCTCGCTACTTGTCTTCATAACTTATGTTATGAAGCAGCAAGGGTTTATAACGATACGTTAGCTGAAAAAAAACAGAGTAATGAACGTAAACAAAATATTGAGATGACTGCAGAAGCTCTTCTTATGCTGCGAGAAAAATCATTTAAAGAAAACGCTGAGTGGCTTCAGAATGCAAAAAAATACTATAAAATGGCACTAAGCTATAAGCCAAACGATTTAATAAGTATATGCGCTATAACATGCTTAGTAGCCACTGAACGGCAAGATTGTGATTGTACTGAAGCTTTAAAATTTCTATTAAGTTATGAACCTAATTTTAAGGAAAATCCTCACTTTTATTATGCTGTATATAAACTTTACAGTTTATCAAAAAATGAGAAGGCAGGCTATTTTTATAATAAATATATAATCTATAGCAAAAGTCATACTATTAATAAAGACATTATAAGCGTGTTAAATAGTATTGGACATTGTTCACGCCCTCAAGAAACTTTTATTAACAATGCGATTCAGGCAGTTCATGCAGGAAACTACCTTGAAGCAAAAGAAATTCTTGTTGCGGTCTTTATGAGTGAGCCAGATAATTATGAGGCGCTAGAAATTAGTGCGAATGTAGAAAAAATATTGGGTAATTTGCCTGAAGCGATGATTATTTATAACAGGTTATTAGGGATTAATCCAAGATCTCCTCCGGTATTACAAAATAAAGCATCATTATTATGGAATGATGGAGAAAACTTAGAACAATGTGCCGCTGCAGCTCTGATTTGTGAAGAATACTATCAATATGGATATAGAAACCCATCGATGCTACGGAAGTTAGTCATTTTTTATGAAAGTCAGGGTGATCATGAAAAATCGCTGAAATATGCAGCCGAATATTCTTTGCTAAAATCTTCTGTTGAAATATATTACTATATGGCAATCGCACAAATTGAATTGTTACGATATGTAGAAGCAATTATAACATTAAGAAAAGTCAGAGCATTAGATGAAGATTATATGTCTAATGATGTATCGGCAGATATTATTTTCTGCTCATTTAAACTGGCTGAATTGACTCAGGCTAAAGAAGATTATAAAAAATGTGCTAAAAAGATTAGTAGTTATTTGTCACATTTAGGTTTCAATCCACGTGATGATCGTATTGTTGAGATAATAAATAAGTTAAAAGAGCAAGATATAGAAGTTCATGAAAGTGTATCAAGTGATATACCAGAGTCAAAATCAGAGAACTTAGATTCAGAGCGCCGGGTCCAAGTAGAGGTGAAAAATAGTGTTCAAGCCGCTATGAAGAGAATGACGAGGAATTCTTTTAAAGATGAGGATATAGACAGCTATGGTGATAGGCCTGTTCCAAAGCTTCAAATAAAATCGGATAAATTATTTTCTATTAATGAATCCGGAACCATTAAAGGTTACATTGATCCTGATGCGAATTTAACAGCGGAAGACCTTGCTAAATTTCAAACTGCATTAGAGACAGGGCGGTTGCTAAAATCTGATTCAAAAGGTTTGTCTGGTATCAAAAAATCAAAAAAAGGCGGGTGGAAAATAAAAATTATGGGCTCAGGCATGCGGTTAAAATCCGCTATTGTTTTTTTTAAGCCGCGAGAGGGTAAGCCTGATAAATTTGATACTATTATTGAGTTTGGGAAGTTGGTGAGGAAGCATAATTAATCATATACCAATCAAAGTTATTTGAATCATTTTGTTAACACTCTTGCAACAGCTTGTTGCCAGCCTGTGTACAAACGCTCGCGTGTCTCTGAAGGCATGACGGGCATGAAGTGTGCATTGGCTTGCCATAATTCTGTGATTTCATCCAGTGATTGATAAATACCAATTTGCAATCCGGCTAAAAAAGCAGCGCCTAATGCGCTCGTTTCAATGCAGGCGGGACGTTGCACTTCTATATTTAATGTATCTGACAAAAATTGCAATAACCATTTATTTGTGACCATTCCACCATCTACGCGCATGACTTCATGTAAAGTATCACTATCATTGTGCATGGCTGTGAGTAAATCACGTGTTTGATAACAGACGGCTTCTAGTGCGGCGCGTACGATTTCTGCAATAGAACTGTTGCGTGTTATGCCTAGAATGGCGCCTCGCGCATCGGGATCCCAATAAGGCGCACCTAGGCCGGTAAACCCTGGAACAAGGTAGAGATTGCCTGTGTCAGGAATACTGGCTGCCAATGTTTCTGTTTCTGCTGCTGACTTGATGAGTTTTAAAGAGTCGCGTAACCATTTTACAGTCGTGCCGGCACTAAAAAAGCTTCCTTCTAATCCGTAAATGGGTTTTCCTTCTAAACGGTAAGCAATCGTTGCTAATAATTGATTTTTTGACTGAATCGCTTTTGTGCCAGTGTTAAGCAGCATGAAACCGCCTGTGCCATAGGTTGTTTTTACCATGCCTGGATGGAAGCAAGCTTGACCTACTGTGGCTGCTTGTTGATCTCCTGCCATGCCTGTTATAGAGATGGGTTGCCCGAAGTGTTCTTTTGAGGTTTCACCAAATTGTGCGCTATTGTCTAAAACAGTAGGCAAAAGAGCTGATGGGATATTAAATGCTGCTAAAATCTCACTATCCCATTGTTGGGTATGGATATTGAAAAGTAAAGTGCGAGAAGCGTTGGTGGCATCTGTTATATGGGATTTGCCTTGAGTCAGACGCCATAATAAAAAAGTGTCTAGTGTTCCAAAGGCTAAGTCGCCCTTCTCTGCTTGTTCTCTAGCGCCTGGCACATGTTCTAATAGCCACATAATTTTAGTGGCAGAAAAATAGGGGTCAAGTAATAAACCTGTTTTAGCGGTTAGTTGAGAATTTACTTTATGTTGAGCTAATTTTTTGCAAAGATCGCTGGTGCGACGGTCTTGCCAAACAATGGCAGGATAAATAGGTTTGCCTGTTTTTCGATTCCAGATGACGGTTGTTTCTCGTTGATTTGATATGCCGATTGCTGCAATATCTTTTGCTAATAAGTTGATTTGTTTCATGGCCTCACGACAACATATCAAAGTGTTTTGCCATATTTCTTCGGGGTCTTGTTCAACCCATCCTGAGTGTGGGTAATATTGTTTTAAGCTCAGTTCATGTTGGCTAGCTGGCTTGCCTTCTCGAGTAAAAATAATAGCTCTGCTATTTGTTGTTCCTTGGTCGATTGCTAGCAGGTATTGTGGCATTTTAAACTCCTGAATAATCAAATATGATCGCTCTAATTATACCCGTGTGCGTGCTGAGCTATCCCCACAAATTCCACTGTAATATACACCGTCATTGCGAGCGAAGCGAAGCAATCCAGCTCGAAAGCAAGGCTTTATAAAGCTGGCCTTAGTTACTAAGCTTTGCTTTCGAGCTG